>NZ_JBFTQB010000150.1:0-13616 GCF_056398785.1 Paenibacillus sp. 01T422
GTACTTCCCATAATGCCAATGATATCGCCTTTTTCAACGATTGAATCTTCGGTGGCGATGATTTTGCTCATATGGCCATATAACGTCTCGTAACCATTCAAATGATTGATAATCACATAATTGCCGTAATCTGATTTATACCCTGTTTCGGTTACTTTACCATTGTCTGCTGCCATGATGTTCTTGTTACCTGTAATATCGATTCCCTTGTGAAGCTTGCCCCAACGCACGCCGAACGTACTGGAGATACTTGGAGAAATAACAGGCCACGCGAATTTCCCTGTGCCTTCGCCTTTAATGACTTTGGTCCCTTTTTTCACTTTCGCCGTGACGGGCTTATCAATAATTTCTTCGTCCACCAACTGCTCGTTGGTCATTAAGCCATCGACCTTCGTCACTTGGATCGTCACCTTCTTCAACCCGTTTTTCCCAGGAGAAATCGGTTGAACGACGCCTACGCGTTGTGAATCGTCTTTCACATATTCCGTATCGTATTGGATCTCTTGATTCTTCACAATCTTCTCTGTCGTTTTGACGGACAGTTTAGGTTTAAGCACAGTTACATCAAGCTGATTACCAATCTTGAGCTTATCATCCTGAAGGCCAGGATTTTTATCATAGATGAATTGCTTCGTAATGCCCAATTTCTTCGCGATACAGGAGACGCAATCTCCCTCAACTACCGTATATTTCGCAGGTGTCACATCGCCAGTCGTCAACTTCTTCACAACATCTTCCGGTTTAGCCAATTCATCTGGCTTAATCGGCACTTCTACTTTATCAACTTGCTGAACAAATTCTACCTTCTCAAGCTCTGACGGCGCAGTGGAAATATCCTCGCCCTGGCTTGCGGATAGTGCAGCAACTTTAGCTGTTTCCTTAGCTTTTGGTGCAAAAGGAGCCGTGACTTGTTCAAGAATCTGATCAGCCGTCTGCTGATCCTTCACAATCGCGATGGTATTCCCATCTACCTTCAATTCGACCCCGACCGGTTGGGGCACTAATGCCTTATTAAGTGTGGCGATAACAGCTGAATCATCCGTTGCCGGACTGTAAGCCTTTTCAGGCGTGTAGGTAACACCGTTAGTCTTGAGAACGACATGAACATCTGGGAAATTCTTTTGTACTTCTTGTGGTCTTTGTTGCTTATATTCATCAATCAATTTATTGTCGCTCACGACACCAATTTCTTCGCCATTGAGCATCACGTGATATACATTTACCATATTCGCTTGCACATATTGATGACCTGCAAACGCAATTGCCCCTGTTAGCGCGACTGCACTAACTCCCAGAACTAGAGACCATTTATGTCGTTTGATTACCGTTAGCGTCGTAGTTGTCGATACTTCTTCCAGCTGCTTGTCTGATATTGATTCATTTCCGGTCAAGCTTTCTCGCTTCGGTGTGAATCTCTTAATGAGATCCTTAACAAAGCGCATACCCCTGAAACCTGTCATGATCTTCTCCCTTTGAACGGTTTTGCATCCATAAAGTAATTATTCAAATACAACCTAATGATTAATTACTCCAAAATACATAAATAAACCTTGATTAGACATAATATCCGTGAAGATATCTACCTTTTGTTAAATTTAACACACTTTCTCTGCTTATTTCAACAAAATACTCGATCCCCATGTGATAGATTCGTGTCCACCGCCAAAAGAAGACGTTAAAGTTTCATTTTTTTGTACATAAATCCAATAGATTTTGCACCCAATTACGAGAAATGACGAATTGGAGTGAAAATTTGAAAGGGGCACTTATGCATGGAAATTAATTTGGAAGCTACGTTCACAGATCGGTCTACGATGGAGAAAACAGCTGAGGTCCTTAGATCTCAAGGTGTACTGGATATCAAATTCAATTATGGCGGTGAGCCACATACGGATAACTTTGCCGGCGGTTTGATTCAATCGGTTGATAGCCTTTCGGCAGCTGAACCCTCTTATGCGCTCACAGTTTGTGTAGAGAAATCGCGCTACCGTCAAGCTGAAGACACCATTATGAAATTCGGCGGACAGCTCCATTAGGGCTAATCCAAGATCTTGGATTAGGCTATCTAGTACTTGTTCAGGATCGCTGTTAATTGATTTAATTCCGTCTCGTTCAAATATTTCTTGAGCGTATCATTGACCTGCTTAAGCTCATCCGTCGTAATCCCGTCCTCCAACAAAGCTGACAGATGCTGCACCTCATTTTGCGGCAGCTTAGCAACAACAAGAGAAAATATTTTCATTTTATCGTCGCTGGATAGCGCTTCTTTCTTCTTAGCGAAATCCTCGGTCGACATGACAAGTTCCTTCTTCTGCTCGTTTGCATCACTTACTCGCCCCATGACGGCTACGGCATCATCCTTCACTCCCTGGGAAGCTGCTCCTCCATATGCTCCTGCGTCCGAGTGTAAGGGATCGCTCGAACCAGCACTAGGCACACTTCCTGACGGGCTGGGACTGGGACTAGGACTGGCTGCTGATGGTGTTTCCACCGGGGCAGCTTGCTTCCCCCCGTCTCTACGCATAACTATATTCAGCTCATCGGCCAATCTTGCAGTAAAATCACTAAATTGAATCTTTTTACCCAAAGCTGGTATCTGATATTGTCGAAATATATCCTCTACATACATGTTCACCACATACCATGTCGTAAACATTGTGATTGATGTAATAAGTACACTGCTTATGACGATTTTGYCTAGCCACGTTAATACTTTCATTCTCTCTATCACTCCTGACGCTTAGATCTGTTCCCTCCTTCCCAGTATTGACGAATTGATGTCCATTAAGTCCCATTAGACAAAAAGAAATCCTCTAAGCTGCTAATGAGCCTAGAGGATTTTGTATTTATCTCGATTGAATTATGCGTAGATTGGACGAACCAAATTCGTTTGCTCACGGTTACGGCCTACGGAGAAAATCGAGATTGGAATGCCTGTCAGCTGTGAAACGCGCTCAATATAATGTCTTGCATTCTCAGGCAGATCACTCAATGTACGTGCATTCGACACATCTTCTGTCCAGCCCGGAAGCTCTTCGTAAACAGCTTCACACTCTGAGATGGCTTTCAAGCTAGCCGGGTAGTGCTCGATAAGCTCGCCGCGGTACATGTAGCCTGTGCAAATTTTAACCGTTTCAAGCCCTGTCAGAACGTCGATGGAGTTCAAAGACAAGCCTGTAATACCGCTAACGCGTCTTGCGTGACGGACAACAACGCTGTCGAACCAGCCAACACGACGCGGACGGCCAGTTACTGTGCCGTACTCGAAGCCTTTTTCGCGGATCCAAGCGCCCACTTCATTGTCGAGTTCCGTTGGGAACGGACCGTCGCCAACACGAGTTGTGTACGCTTTGGCTACGCCGATGATGTTGTGGATCTTCGTTGGACCTACACCGGATCCGATACATACGCCGCCAGCCGTTGGGTTGGAGGAAGTAACGTACGGGTATGTGCCTTGGTCGATATCCAACATAACGCCTTGTGCACCTTCGAACAGGACTCTGCGACCTTGATCGATGTACTCATTCAGTACAACAGAAGTGTCCGTAACATATGGACGAATGACTTCTGCGTACTCAAGGTACTCTCTAAGAATAGGCTCTACATCAAGACCTGTGGAACCATACACTTGCTCGATCAACACGTTTTTCTCAGCAACAATGCGTCTTAGTTTCAATTCAAACTCTTCTGCATCCATCAAATCCGCGATACGAATCCCGTTGCGTGCTGCTTTATCCATATAACAAGGGCCGATCCCTTTGCGGGTAGTCCCAATTTTGCTATCGCCTTTACGATCTTCTTCCAGACCGTCAAGCACCAGATGATATGGCATGATAACATGCGCACGGTCACTGATGTTTAAATTTTTTGTCGAAAAACCATTATCATGAATGTAGTTAATTTCTTCAATGAGTGCTGCGGGATTAATAACCATTCCGTTCCCGATAACACAAGCTTTCTCTTGGTAAAAAATACCTGAAGGAATCATCGTCAGCTTATACTTTTTCCCRCTGATAATAATCGTATGGCCTGCATTGTTACCACCTTGATAACGAGCAACAACCTCAGCAGATTCCGCTAAGAAATCCGTGATTTTACCTTTCCCTTCATCTCCCCATTGCGTTCCGACAACAACAACCGTTGACATATGCACTTACCTCCGTACGGTGACGAGTCACCCATAATGAGCCGTTATGGCTTTCGTACCACTGAAAAAAATGGACTTCATTAAAGCACTAAAGTGTTCAGCGTCCACTACTCACCGAAGGAACTAGGTCTCCTCGGCAGTAATCTGCAGGAAGGGCACCTACCTATCGGCATGAAAAACGACCTTAACTCGAAGCTGCCCTGCTTAGATCTGGTCGTGCAGGCAGACGAACAAGGTTTTTTTTCACCGTCTTTAGTGTAGCAGTACCCCTACGCAAAGTCAATGAAAAACGAACAATAATAAGTGCACCTGTATAATCGTTCGGATATTGGTCAAACTATGAAGTTACACCTAACTAGCCTCGGATTCTTTATCGTAGTAATCGTCCCGGTACAGGAACGCTACGATGTCGGCATCTTGCTCGATGGAACCCGATTCCCTAAGGTCAGACATCATCGGACGTTTGTCCTGCCGCTGCTCAACACCCCGGCTGAGCTGCGAGAGTGCGATAACCGGTACATTGAGCTCACGCGCAATTTGCTTCAGCGTACGGGAGATCTCAGAGACCTCCTGCTGACGGTTGTCGCCTTTGCCGCGGCCGGCAATCAGCTGCAAGTAGTCGATGAGGATCATGCCAAGCCCCTTCTCCTGTTGGAGACGGCGGCATTTCGCACGAATATCCGCAACCGTAATCGACGGCGAATCATCGATGAAAATATTCGCTTCCGATAAGGCGCCAATGGCCATCGTCAGCTTCTCCCAGTCGTCGCCTTCGAGATACCCCGTCCGCATGCGGTTCGCATCGACGTTCGCCTCGGCGCAGACCATACGTTGCACGAGCTGCGCCGCGCCCATCTCGAGTGAGAAGATCGCGACGGTTTCCTTGGCGCGCACTCCGACGTTCTGGGCTACGTTCAGCGCGAACGCGGTTTTACCTACAGAAGGACGCGCCGCCAGTATGACCAAGTCGGAGCGCTGAAAGCCGGACGTCATCTTGTCCAGGTCAACGAAGCCCGAAGGTATGCCCGTTGCTCCGCCTTTATTCGAGTAGAGGGACTCTACTTTCTCGAATACTTCCATGAGCACATCGCGAATGACCACGAAGCCGCTTGAGCTGCGGCGCTGCGAGATCTCAAGGATCTTCGCCTCCGCTTCGCTCAGCATGGACCCTACATCGTCTTCATTGGCGTAGCCATTGGTGACGATTTGGGTTGCTGTGCGGATCAAACGGCGAAGCATCGATTTCTCTTCGACGATAGCCGCGTAGTAGTCGATGTTAGCCGCTGTCGGCACCGCGTTCGCCAGCTCAGATAGATACGTAACGCCGCCGATCTCTTCCAGCTGCTGCTTATTCTGCAGAAGCGATGTYAGCGTAATCAGGTCGACAGGCTCCTGATCTTCCGCTAGCTCAACGATCGCTTCATAAATGCGTTGATGCGATCCCCGATAAAAGTCGTCGCTCGAAATCCGTTCCATCGCGGTAATTAAAGCCTCGCCGTTAATCAAAATTGCGCCGAGAACTGCTTGCTCGGCTTCTATATTTTGTGGGGGTACGCGATCCATAAACATATTGTCTCCGCTCATGCTTCAGTACCCGCCTTTCTTTTCATAGTTAAGAATAGATAAGAGCCCCTCCTAGGGACTCTCATTCGCCTTCTCTGTCACTTATTTCTCTTCGAGAACCTGTACGTTCAAACTTGCTGTAACCTCGCTGTGCAGCTTCACAGGGACCTTCGTTACGCCTAGCGTACGAATGGGCTCTTCGAGGACGATTTTGCGTTTATCAATCACGATCTTGTACTGCTTCTCCAATACTTCTGCGATTTGCTTGCTTGGAATTGCTCCGAACAATCGGCCGCCTTCGCCAGCTTTCGCTTTGATTTGAACCGTCATTTCGCTCAATTTCTCGCTTAGCGTTTTGGCATCGGCTTTCTCTTGATCCTTTTTGCGTTGTTCCGCTTTCTTCTGATTATCCAGCACCTTCACGGTGCCAGTTGTCGCAGGAGCAGCTAGCCCCTGAGCAATTAGGAAATTTTGTGCGTAGCCCTCAGATACTTCTTTAACTTCACCTTTTTTGCCTTGACCTTTAACATCTTTTAGTAAAATGACTTTCATTCGAAAAGTCCCTCCTCTTCCTGCATTTCATCGAGTACTTTCTTCAATCGGTTCGTTGCTTCCTCTAATGTCGTGCCATCCAGCTGAGTTGCTGCATTGGTCAAATGACCGCCGCCACCCAGCCGTTCCATCACCAGTTGGACGTTCATCTGCCCCAGCGATCTGGCGCTGATGCCGATCAGTCCATCCGGTCGTTCAGCGATGACAAAGGAAGCCATAATATTCGTCATATTCAACAATGTATCAGCAACTTGTGCAATCATCAACTGAGAATATTTGCGATTAGGCTCAGCAACTGCCAAAGCGATGTGCTCATGGATCGTTTCTGTATGCTTAATCACTTCAGCTCGTTCGATATACGAATCGAGATCTTCCTTCAGCAAACGCTGAATCAGCGCGGAATCAGCGCCATTACGGCGCAAATAGGAAGCGGCTTCGAAGGTTCTCGCCCCTGTTCGAAGGCTGAAGCTCTTCGTATCGACTACGATACCAGCCAGCAAAGTCGTAGCCTCCAGCACTTCCATCGTCAGCTTCTCATTGATGTACTGCAGCAGCTCGGTCACCAGCTCGCATGTAGAGGACGCATAAGGCTCCATATAGACGAGTGTCGCGTCATTGATGAACTCCTCGCTGCGGCGATGATGATCGACCACAACGACCCTGTGAGTCTGCTGTAGCAGCTTAGGCTCGGCTACCATAGACGCCTTGTGTGTATCCAGCACCACAGCCAAGGTCCGCTGGGTTGTAATCTGCATCGCCTGTTCTGGCGTAATGAACCAGCGGTGCAGCCGCTCATCGGCGGCAATCGTCTCCATCACCTTCTGGATCGACGGATTCACACCCTCAAGCACAATGTAGCCTTCCTTGCCAACCACTTGTACAGCCTTCAAGATGCCAATCGATGCGCCGATGCAGTCCATGTCCGGAAAGCGGTGACCCATAATAATCACTTTATCGCTATCCTTCATCAAATCCCTCAAAGCGTGGGAAATGACTCTGGCTCTGACCCGCGTGCGCTTCTCAACCGCATTCGTTCTTCCGCCATAAAAGCTCAGCCTTTGGCCCACTTTAACCGTCACCTGATCGCCGCCGCGGCCTAAGGACATATCCAGCCCCATCTGCGCCATTTGACCAAGTTCCGTTAACTGTTCAGCACCAGATGCAATCCCGATACTTAGCGTCATCGGCAGCTTGTTCTCTATCGTCAAATCCCGCACATCGTCCAAAATTTCAAAACGTGTTTGCTCTAATTGACGCAGCGCTTTCTGATCCATCAGAATAAGGAAACGGTCTGAGGACGTCCGACGTAAATACAGCTGATTCTTCTGAGCCCATTCGGTAATCTCACCCGTCACTTTTGCCAGCATAATGCTGCGCGTCTGATCATCCAGACCTTGCGTTGACTCCTCCAGATTATCCATCATGACGATACCAATCGCCGTTTTCTCATCTTCGTACTTTCTCGCCAAATTCGCATGCTCCGTGATTTCCCGGAAGTAGAGCAATCTTTCTTCGGGCCGAATCCATACTTGATATATCAACTTCCCGATGGTTAGATCGAATTTCTCACTTTTATCTTTCCGGTTCTTCAGGTCTGGCAAATATTCGTACAACGACTCGCCGATGACGGAATCCTGACCCAGCATTTTCGCCACAAACGGGTTGTGCCATTCGATGCGCTTCTCTTCATTATATAAAATAATTCCGATAGGAAGGCCGCTCATCACTTCATTGCCGGCTTTTTTGACCCGATGCGTAATCGTTCCGACGTACATATTCAGCTCTTTGCGGAAAGCTGTTTCCGCTTGAAGTGTGAAGTACGCCAGAGTTCCGCAGACCAGGAAGGCGGTAACGCCCAGCCACCATTTGAACATATAAATTGTAGCTGACATGATGATGAGCAGAACGAAAATCCACACGATGTGTTGACCGTGCCATCGCTTTAAAAGGAACTTCGGCATTCGAACTAGCTCCTAATCCTATAAATTTTTCTTAAACCGTTCACGGATTGGAAACGCAACATCAAATACCCCTAGTAAGCTGTAAACGATAAAAAGTGGAGGCATGAAACAAAGGATAATCATCGCCACGATCGGCAAGATTGGCTTCCACTTGTTCGCATGAGCAACAAAGAATAGAAAACAGATCGCTTGAATGGCGAACGCCAGCATTAGCAGTGGCATCGCATTCATCATGAGCGTCGGGATTAGTGAATTGGAAGCTGGATTCATGAATAGATCGAGCACGAACACGATCAAGTAAATCCAAACCAGGGATTTCTGCAGCATCCATTCCCGCATCGGGCGTAGACCTGGGATGCCTTCTCCCGTTTTGTTAAGTAACCAGCGGCTAATGCCGTGAGTCACAAACGTGTAGAACAACGCCACGAAGATCAGATACAGAGGTATCACTTGCACAATGAAATTCACATACCAGTCCTGGTCCTTCGGCAGAACCTCCCGAATGCTCGGCGGCATACTTGCAATGCTGTCCATCATAAAATGCTTGAACTTCAATACCGGATCGAATCCGAGCGAATAGCCGATGAGCAGGCTGAGCAGCGACTCTGCCAGAATGGTAATAATTCCTGCTGTGAGTACCGTCCTAGCAGCGGCTTTGCGTTTGTATAAATTACCCATGACCAGTACCGGCGGCAAGAAGAACAGCGATACGGACATGAGGGATATCCCATGCCACTGGGTAAGCAAATAAACGACGAGCAAGCTAATGACATAGCTGATGACGAAACGTTTGGTGCTTGATTTTACATATAACATTAATACAGGGATCATGAGAAAACTAAATGTGAAAATAATAAAAGGCGTCATTAGAGATAGCAATGATAGTATCGTCACTGCACTCCAAATGATGCTTTGCCAACTTCGATTCCCCAACCGGGCTCACCTCTTACGTAAATGTTCTTCGAGCGATGAAATGTCGCCGTACCAATCCTCAAGTTGATGGCCCTCTTGGCGGTGCTTCTTCATTTTCTCTACAATGGCTTCGTCCAAATCGCGATAAGAAATACCCAGTCTTCTCCCCAAAATATAGCCGCTTGAGATTAAACTGGCTAATCCATCCACAATTTTGACATGGCTGCCTTCCCATATGCCTTTAAGCAGGTGCGCTACGTGATCTACGACTTCTGTCTTGAGCCACTCAATGACTTTGGCCCGCCTGGCTAGGTCTACATCCTTTTCCCTATTCAGCAACCGTCATCTCTCCTCATCCTACAAAAGACTATAACGTTAATTATACCACAAAATAGGGGGAGAAAAGAAAGCCTCTACAAAGCAGCGCGTTCTCTCGTCTGCCCTATCGACTTATTGGCATACAAAAAAGACAGCCGTATAAACAGCTGCCTTCTCAGTAAACCCTATTCCGTTGTGTATGGCAACAATGCGATTGTACGGGAACGCTTGATAGCGATCGTCAATGCACGTTGGTACTTAGCGGAAGTACCAGTTACACGTCTAGGAAGAATCTTCCCGCGCTCACTGATGAACTTTTTAAGAGTTTCAATGTCTTTATAGTCAATGTGCTTGATTTTGTTAACTGTGAAGTAACAAACTTTACGACGTTTGCCTTTACCGCCTTTGCCACGAGGAGCAAATTTGCGGTCGCCGCGATCTTCACTATTGTTGTCTCTTTTTTGGAAAGCCATTAGTTTGTTCAGTCCTTTCTACTTTAGAATGGCAAGTCATCATCGGAAATATCGATCGGTTTTCCGTCATCAATGAAAGGATCCTGCTGCTCGCGTGATCCACCGCCACGATTGCCACTACCGCTTCCGCCGYCGTAGCTAGCGTTAGAGTTAGATGATCCGCCTTCTTCACGACTTCCGGCACTATTATTAGACTCAAGGAAACGCACATTATCAGCAATAACTTCGGTTACGTAAACACGTTTACCCTCGTTATTATCATAATTCCGTACTTGAATTCTTCCTTCCACAGCAGTCAAACGACCTTTACGCAAATAATTCGCGCATGTTTCGGCAAGCTGCCTCCACGTGACGATATTGATAAAGTCCGCTTCCCGTTCTTTCGAACCACCACTTGTGAATGGGCGGTCTACTGCAAGAGTAAACTGCGTAACAGCTACACCGGCTGGCGTATAGCGAAGCTCTGGATCTTTGGTCAATCTACCGATAAGAATAACACGGTTCAACATCGGACATTCCCCCTGACGAAAATACTGGCATGCAAATTAAGCTACGTCGTTTGTGATTAAGTGACGGATAACTTCATCCGTAATCTTAAGTACGCGATCAAGTTCTGTTACAACAGCAGGTTCTGCGTTGAAGTGTACAAGCACGTAGTGCCCGTCACGGAACTTATTGATCTCATACGCAAGACGGCGTTTGCCCATCAGGTCATGTTTGGAGACTTCGCCTCCACCGTTCGTGATGATGCCTTGAAACTTTTCTACTGTAGACTGAACAACTTCTTGCTCAATGTCAGTACGAATGATGTACATCATTTCATATTTGCGCATGTATTTCACCTCCTTTTGGACTAAGCGGCTCCTATTCAAGCTTGTTCGCACAAGCGAAGGAGCAAGGAGCGAGGATTCTTATTCAAAACTCGCACCTGAATACTATAGCAAATTGATCGACAGATTACAAGTCTTTCTCTCAAGGATGAACATGGCAATCCATTTCGTACATGCTTCCCCTTCAGGAGGGTAATCTAAACCTGATTGAAAATCTTTCGATGAGGTGATCAATGTGGGTGAGTGGACACAATTCAATGAAGGCGATCATGTACCTAACGACGGCGTTTACATCGAGATGGGTGAAGATGCTGTTCACATGGGAATTGAAAACCCGAAAATAGTCACGTTAAGAAAAGGAGACAGATTTCCAACCAACAGCAACCATAATCGGAAATGGCACCGCAAAAAGCCTTAACTAGGAGAGATTCACCATGCGAACATCCACGTATACTTGGCTGTTTACCTTCATTGGTGCAGCCCTCTGCTTAGGTCATTATTTATTTCACGATCATGATGCCTTTTACATGATCTTCTACGCACTTAGCGTACCGGCCTGGTTTGCATCCACATTCACGAACATCTATGAGATCTCCATGTTTCGGATGCTCATCATCTATGTATTGACGATCGCGACATGGGCGCTTGTCGGCTATGTCATTGATCGATTCTCTGTCAGCTACAGAAACCGCAATGGGAGCTATTAGCGGCTGAAATGATCGAAAGCTGGCCCCTAGGTGAGGTAATGTTAGTTTACCTGCTTAGGACCAGCTCTTTTACACTATAAACCTATATCCAGATCCCCAAACTGTCCCAATATATTGGGGTTTCGATGGGGTTTCTTCGATTTTCTCTCTGATTCTGGCAATATGAACCGTTACGGTCGAGGCATCGCTCATCGCATCTAAGCCCCAGATCCTCTCAAAAAGCTCTTCCTTGCCGAACACCCGATTGGCATTCTGTAATAGAAATAGGAGCAGGTCAAATTCTTTTTGCGCCAAAACGACTTCATTTCCGTTCACAAAGACGCGCCTGGCTTCCTTTTGAACCTCTAGACCTCTAACTTGGATCGTGCTTCCTTCATTCCCCTTACCAAAACGTTCTTTCATCCGCTGGAACTTTTTCAAATGTGCCCCTACCCGCGCGACCAGTTCGCCGGAGCTGAATGGCTTCGTAATATAATCGTCCGCACCGAGGCCTAGGCCATTAATCTTATAGATTTCCTCTGCTCTTGCGGACACTAGAAGGACGGGAATATCATCGTGCTCACGCACTTTCTTCAATACTTCAAATCCATCTATATCTGGGAGCATAATATCTAATATGATCAGCTCAAAATCATCTTCCTTCAGAACTTTCAAACCCGCTGACCCGCTATTCACCATCGTAACCGAGTATCCGCTGAGCTCAAGGTAATCTCTCTGGAGATTGGCAATGCTTTGGTCATCCTCAATAATCAGAATTTTTTTCATCATAACCTCCAAACATCCTAGAACTTCTTCAGAGATATCATTATCTGAGTACCCTCTCCTACGGCACTTTTCGCCCATATTTTCCCGTCGTGTCCTTCAATAATTTGCTTCGCGATAGCAAGTCCCAGACCACTGCCGCTTTTTCTTGAAGGGTCCACCTGATAAAATCGATCAAATATATGGGGAAGTTTATTCTCGGGTATCCCTTTTCCATTATCCTTAATTTCTATAATCGCAGACGTTCTTGTTTCCCTGAGGATAATTTCAATCCTTCCCTCTGCTTTCTCTACATATGTCATTGCATTATCAAGAATGTTCTGTATGACCCTCTTTAATCTTTCGCGATCAATTAATACTTTGACTGATTCAGTAAGTTCATTTATTAACGCTAACGACAGGTTAGCTTTTTCGTATTCATATTTATGATCTGCGACACAATCCTCAAAGTAGCTTGCCAAATCACTCTTTTCAAAATGATAAGGAAGCTGGTTCAAATCAAGCTTGGAATATAAAAGCAGATCATCGATCATGGCATTTACCAGAATAGCTTTGGATCGTGCTGTTTCCAGATACTCTTCCATTTTCTCGGGTGTCTTGGCTACCCCATCGATAATACCTTCAATATATCCTTTAATGGATGTAACAGGCGTCTTTAGGTCATGGGATATGCTCGAAACCAGAAACTTCCGGTTATCATCATATTTCTCCTGCAAATAAACCGATTCCTTCAACTTGATTCTCATTAGCTCCAGCGTTCTGCATAACTCGCGAACTTCTCCTTCGCCCTCTTCAGCAATCCCGTGGCTTAAATCACCTTCGCTGATTTTGTTAGCAACATCCTTGAGTCTGGAGATCGGCCGAATAATGCCGCGGGAGAATCGATAAGATACCCAGAAGTTCGTTAGCAAAAAAACAAAGGTGAACACACAAACTGTAAAGATACCCAGCAGCATAAAAAAGTTCGTTTTCAGCTTTATTGGGGCAAGCAGCAGCAGCACACCAACATCGCCAGTTGGCAGCTTATAATCTGCTCTAGTAATCATGTATGTTTTACCGGCAAGCTCGACCTCATCTCGAGTTGCCTGATTGTCTGAGAGCATGAGACTTCTCTCAATATCAATCTTATTGAAATTTTCCGTTGCGTAAACAACTTCTCTATTTTTTATAATAATGGCACTGGCATCCAAACCGTTAACTCGACTAGCAAGCTCTTGTTGAAATTTCGTATCCAGGAGCTGCTCGAATTTGAGGGGCTGTGCTTCTCTCTTAATCTCACTGATCGCCGCTCGAACTTCGAACGCCTTCTGAAACTCCTTCGTGTCGGCTTCGCGGCCAAAAACCTTCGTATAAGCAGCAACAAAAATAATGACAGCCAGAACTGTCAAACC
>NZ_JBFTQB010000151.1:0-16730 GCF_056398785.1 Paenibacillus sp. 01T422
TTATTAAAGCGAAAGTCGACAAGGGGCGTAATCTATCGCCGACGGATCTAGAGTTTCGTTCTAATGTAGCGATTCTGGGTAGCGAAGTGGCGAAGACATTTTTTGGCACTTTGGACCCCGTGGGAGAGGAAATCAACATTGACGGCGCTGTGTTTAGTGTCATCGGGACTCTCCAGGCGAAAGGCTCTAACATTGGAGGCGCCTCGGTAGACAGTTCTATCATTGTGCCTCTGGAATCGGCGAGACGCGTATTTAAGCTGGGGCAAATTCGTACGACCTACGTTGAAGCACCAACCAAAGAAGATATCTACACAGCTCAAGAAACGATGAAGCAATATTTGACTTATAAATTCAAAAGCGATAGTGGCTTCGTGCTAACGAATCAGGATGAACTGCTCAAGGCACGGACTGAAGCAACGAACACACTTACGAATCAATTAGTAGCTGTTGCCCTTATTTCCTTGCTCGTTGGCGGTATCGGAATTATGAACATTATGTTGGTAACCGTAAGCGAGCGGACACGAGAAATCGGGATTCGTAAATCCATTGGTGCCAAAAGGCGCAATATTTTGCTCCAATTTCTTGTCGAAGCCGTCGTTATCAGCGGACTTGGCGGCTTAATTGGGCTTGGGCTAGGAGTAGGCTTATCCTACGCACTGCCGTATTTCAGCCCAAAACAAACGACTAGCCTTTCTTTCGATATTAGCTTGTATGCCTTTTTATTTTCCGTATTGGTTGGAGTTATCTTCGGTTTATATCCGGCTAATAAAGCTTCCAAACTGCGTCCGATTGACGCCTTACGATCAGATTGATGAACTTAGAGGAGGACTACCTGTGAAGCAACATCTGAAAATGAAACGCTTGCTCAGCCGTTCAGCACTTATGCTAACTGCCGCAAGCTTCCTGACACTACCTCTGGCCACATCGGCTTTCGCTGGGAAGGAAGGCGTGTTCCTAAGCGATTCCGTTTACTTTACATTAGACAAGGTTTCCTTGTCGTCAGGAGCGGACGACGGGTCACTTCGTTTCTCCCTTGGGCTGAATAACAACAGCACCACGCCTGTGGATTTTAACAATTATGGAGTCAAAGTCATGGATACGAATGGGGTATCCTATACCGCCAAACTGAGTGAGAAAGTAAACGCTCGCGTGCAGGCAGGGGAAATCGGTACTTTCAAATTTAGTTCCCAAATACCAGCGAATCTGACACCAGGTCAGCTCAAAGTGGATATTTTCGAATGGAACTACAATACGATGCATGATGTTGGGGCCTTATCCGTAGAATCCGCTATGGATGAAGCGGKGCAATCCGTKCTGCAGCAAGCTGTCGTCAACCTTCAGGAGGTTGACACGACCTTCGCGGATGATGCGCTAGTGACAGCCCAGCTTGGCAACAGCTACAAAGTGTACAAAGACGGAGCATGGTTGGTTTATACAGATTTAACGTTGGAAAATTTAAGCAACACAACGATTAAGCTGCCGGATGCGCTTGAGCTTAATTTGCAAGATGCCAAAGGATTGACTTATGTCGCTCAGTTTATCTCGGGATCAGGTCAGACTTTGCTGCCGCAGCAGCCTGTTAAAACAACGATCCAAACGGCGGTTCCGGCATCCCTGGAGGCAAACGGGTTATCACTGCTTTTCTCRCCAAAAGGCAAAGTGAAAACGACTGTGCTCGGATCTTTAAATGTAGCGAAATCATTCGTGGTGGGTAAAATCGGCGACGACACCCAATACCCGGACGCAGATTTAGACGGTCTTCATATTACTACATCGTGGGCCGCGGCTAGCAAACAATCAGATGGGCTGCATCTGCAAGCGAATGTGACGCTGACGAACAAAAGTGATGGCATCGTAACCATTCCAAACTTGTCTGCTGCGTTTCAAGCGCTACACAGCAGTGTAGCAGTTACATCTACAGATAATGCTGTTCGCACGTCCTACTTATCACCAAATGAATCAACTACCTTCCGATTCTCCGGTATTTTGCCTGCTGGTCTGAATACCGATGCCTTGCAGCTGGTTGTTTCGGAGAAACCTGGTACCGTGAATAGTAACACGCAATCCAACACTGGAACGGGTACAGATACAGGTACTGGTTCAGGTTCTACTGATACAGGAAATACAGGGAACACGAACACAGGCAATACTGGTAATGCAGGAAATACTGGCAATAGCAAAACGGCATCGCTGCCTGTTTCAATCACGACACTGGCTGGAGCTGGACAAGGCGGAGAGGTATCTTCTTATACCGCAGCGGAAGATTACACGATCGGCACGCCGTTTAAGCTTACTTCAAATAATCTCATTGACTCGAATATTGATGTATCGCTTGTTGAACTTGGCATGAGTGAGAATTCGGACTTCGGCTTCAAAACCGTCGTCGCCAAATATAAACTGACGAATAAAGGGACGACATCGCTCAATCTACCGGATTTCCAAACCGATCTGACCAACGATGAAGATTACACGTATTCGGGTGCTCGTCAGTCGACCGTTGCGAAGTCCATTGCGCCTAATACCAGTTATGTGTTGAACTACTCCTACATGGTGCCTGGTACTGAAACAGCAGATAAGCTGGCGCTTAACTTATACGATGCAAATCGCTTAGCCATTGGCTCGTACAAAACAGCTGTTCAACCAGTTCCAACAACGGGTGATGTATCTTTGTATCCGTTTAGTATTGCTATCAACGACTACACAGTAAGCGCTACGTATAGCAAAGATCAGTCTTACGCATACCGTCTACGCTTGGATTTGAACGTGAAACGTCAAGAGCAGGTCATTACGGACGCTAACTTCTCATCCCTTGTCTTCGAGGTTGTCGATTCCGAAGACCGTCTGCTTAGCACGAAGACCATGAGCTTCATCGGTCAGGACAAAATTATGTCCGGCATACAGTTTATTGATTTCGGTTCAATTAAATCCGAACAACTCAACACGAATGTTAAAATTAACCTTTACGAGGTTGTTACTACACCGAATGGTGACGCCAAACGTTTGATAAAAACGTTGATTATGTAAGGTTCAAGAAAATGCTCATCCCATGGGGGTGGGCATTTTTTATTTGCTGGGGTAAACCATCAACCTCATTGGATGAAATCCAATAAAGAGATGAATTTGGCAGCTGTTTAGCTCATCTCATTGGACAAAATCCAATGGGAGGAACGAATTTAGTCCATTTTGAAAGGTTTTATTAGAGTTCATTGGATTTCGTCCAATGTAGAGCAAAGTTTGGTTAAAAAAAGGGTACTCTCGTTGGATTTCATCCAATAGGAGCTTCGTAACAGGAATGCCCTTCGTTGAATCGTTAGCTTGAATAGCAATCAAATGGAAGAGAATGGCATGAAAAAGATTGACAGTTATATATCCATTTGCGACAATGAGAATGATTATCATGATCGCTCACTCGGATTAAGCAGTCGCATAGAACTTATTATTTGCATGTTTGAAGTAATAGTCTACCAAAAATGGAGGCACAAGCACGATGAATACGATGCAGAATGAAAAATTAAGCACAATCAGCGAACTAATTAAAGACAGACGTTCCGTCCGCGCATTTAAAAACGATCCGATCGACACTGATCTCATAACCGAACTACTTAATGTGGCCGTATGGGCGCCAACACATGGTCTAAGAGAGCCTTGGCGGTTCATTCTTTACAAAGGTGAGGCGCGTAAACCACTTGCAGAAGCCATGATTCGTACCTACACCGCGGAGGAGAAAGAAAGGCTTGCTGCGCAGAAGCTGGACTACTTCATGCAAATTCCGGCCCATCTCGTTGTCGTCATGAACGAAGATCCGAGGCAGAAGCAGTGGGAAGAAGATTTCGCATGTGTGTGCTGCTTGATTCAGAACTTCCAGTTAGCTGCTTGGGAAGCGGGGGTTGGTGTTGTTTGGAAAACGAATCCATTTATTCATAGTCCGAATTTCCGTGAGGCGGTAGGCGTTAAGCCAGGGGAGAAAATTGTAGGTTTGCTGCACATCGGTTACCCGGAGCAAGTACCAGCTGTGCGGCCGCGGACAGATGCTAGAGAGAAACTGATTATTAAAGAATCGATATAGACGAATAAGATGTCAGGAGAAACTCCATTTATTGATGCTATAGCAGCATTTCTCCGCAAATTGTGGTGGTATTTCCCTTTATCTGAAGCTGTGGTCCCATAAGCTCAAAAAAAGGCTCTCCCTCAGTCATTTGATGACTTTTTGGGAGAGCCGCTTTTATGTGCTATTCAACTGTTTGATAACCGTCTTTGATTAAATCTAGTCTTCCTGTTTGTGGGTCAATAATCAGACCGTGTACAGGCAAGTTTTTGGGAAGCAGGGGATGATTGCGAATCATATTTACGCTTTTCTCGATCCCTTCTCGGGCATGGTCAAAGCCTGTTAACCAGCCTGACAAATCGATGCCGGAATGGCCGAGTGTTGCGATGACATCGTCGGAAATACCGCGTTTTTTGGCATTTGCGATGACACTGTCTGAATTCAGCCCCGTCATCCCGCAGTCATAATGGCCAATAACGAATACTTCATCTGCATCGAGCTCATAGACAGCTACAATGATACTGCGCATAATACTGCCGAATGGGTGGGAAACAATGGCTCCGGCATTTTTGATGATTTTGGCATCACCGTTGTGCAAATTCATCGCCTTAGGCAATAGTTCGACTAAACGAGTATCCATACATGTTAGAACAACCATTTTTTTGTCCGGAAACTTCGTTGTCAAAAATTCTTTGTACTCCTCTTTTGCGACAAATTCTTCATTGTAATTCAAAATTTCGCTAATCAAAGACATGGTTTCTCCTCCAGGTAAGTTAATGAGCTGCTTATCTATGGTTCACGCAGCTTTATCTTTTGTCGACTAAGCTCATACTCGCATTGTAAATCTGATTATTACTCTTCAGTATATAGGATTTACTTCCTTCGGAAAAGTCGATTTTCATATTATTTTCATAAAATATTTCATCCTTGCTGTTATAGATCAGCTTGAGGGCATTCGTTTCAGCCGTTAAATCATTTTGGCTTTCTTCAGAAACTAGCCAGAGCGTAGGCACGCCGTTAACGGAACAGCCACATCCTTCTGTATCAAAAACGAGCTTCAACAGGGCCTCACCTTGGTCCATATATGGGGTTAATCGTTCGATCGCTGAATCGGTAAACATAATTTTCATGGATGTCATCTCCTCACAATGTTGTTTGACAATGAATCTACCTAGCAAATAAGAATAAGGCTTGTCATTATTTTACCACAAGTTTAATAAATTTGATTCTGTGGAAAGGACGAAGTATGATGAAAATAGAAACTTATGGGAGGAGATTTGAAGCATGAGTGTGCAAATAGCCACAGCTAAGCTGGAATCATTCAAAGCCTATGTTCGTAAAATGAAGCAGTACGAGGAGGCCATCGCCTTAATATATTGGGATATGCGAACTGGCGCCCCGAAAAAAGGGATTGGAACTCGCTCTGAAGTTGTCGGGGAGCTCTCCACCGAAGTCTTCCGCATGTCCACATCCGATGAAATGGGCGAATATCTGGC
The DNA here is from genome assembly GCF_056398785.1 of Paenibacillus sp. 01T422. Taxonomy (NCBI): domain Bacteria; kingdom Bacillati; phylum Bacillota; class Bacilli; order Caryophanales; family Paenibacillaceae; genus Paenibacillus; species Paenibacillus sp. 01T422. The sequence continues at coordinate 5,542 of NZ_JBFTQB010000151.1, forward strand.
GTTTTTCACGCAGCCTGCTGAGCTTGAACAGCTGGATGCCATTTCCAGAAAGATGGTCGAAGAGTGTAAAAAAGAATATGATCGCTCCAAAAAGATACCTGCCGAGAAGTATCAAGCCTATGTCGTGCTGACCTCTCAAGCCGAATCCGCATGGGAAGATGCCAAGCATAATTCCGATTGGCCTTCGTTCCAGCCGTACTTGGAGAAAATTGTTGCGACAACCCAGGAATTCATTGAATTATGGGGGTATGAAGGCCACAAATATAATACGCTCCTGGATATGTACGAACCTGGCATGACGGTCGAGAAGTTAGATGAGGTATTCGGGGCTTTGCGCGCGAAAGCAGTTCCACTGCTGCAACGTATCCAAGCGTCGCCGAATCAGCCGGATCGCTCTTTCCTGGATCAACAATTTGAGATTAGCAAGCAGAAACAATTTTCACTATCGATTTTGAAGCAAATGCAGTACGACTTCGAAGCGGGTCGGTTGGACGAGACGGTGCACCCATTCGCGACGGCGCTGAATCCAGGGGATGTGCGGATTACGACACGTTATCTGATTAATGATATTACATCCGCGTTATTCGGAACGATTCATGAAGGCGGACATGCGCTGTATGAGCAAAACATCTCCGACGAGTTGGTGGGCACTAACCTGTGCACGGGAACGTCCATGGGCATTCACGAGTCACAGTCCCGTTTCTGGGAAAATGTGATCGGCCGCAGCAAAGCTTTCTGGGACAGATACTATGGTGAACTGCAAACGACGTTCTCTCCGCAGATTGACCAAGTTGATGTGGATACGTTCTATAAGGCGATTAATCACATTGAACCGTCGCTTATCCGCATCGAAGCTGATGAACTGACGTACAACTTACATATTATGATTCGTTATGAGCTGGAAAAAGGGCTGTTTAACGGAACGATCGCTGTGGCGGATCTGCCTGCGGCCTGGAATGCCAAATATGAAGAATATTTGGGTGTAACGCCAGCGAATGATGGCGAGGGTGTCCTGCAAGACGTGCATTGGTCAGGCGGGGCGTTCGGTTACTTCCCATCCTACGCGCTTGGCAACATGTACGCTGCGCAATTTACACAAACGTTACGTCAGGAGCTGCCTGCTTTCGATAGTTTGATAGCGGAAGGCAATCTGGCGCCAATTAAGGAATGGCTGACAGAGAAAGTGTATAAGCATGGAAAACTGCTGACACCGAATGAAATTATTCGCGAAGTAACGGGAGAAGAGTTGAATCCAGAGTACCTAGTTCAGTATTTGGAAGAAAAGTATAAGTCCGTATACGGCATATAATAGCATGAGAGCAGCATCCTTCGGCAGTAGCAACTGTCTAAGGGTGCTGTTTTTTTTGCGCTGCAAACGGTTTAGTGCAAAGTTGCCGTTAACCCTCTTCTGGGCACCTGCATAGGATAGATTACTACTTTATCGGAGGGACGTCTTATGAAGATTCGGAAAAAATGGGGAGTTGCTTTATCCGTGGTCTTGCTGCTCAGCAGCATCGTTTCGGCCTGCGGAATCAAAGGCACGGAAACAACCAAGGTTCGCATTGGTGAGGTTACGAGATCATTATTTTATGCACCACAGTATGTGGCGCTGTCACAGGGCTTTTTCAAGGATGAAGGCCTTGATGTCGAACTTACAACAACACCTGGCGGTGACAAAACCATGACGGCTTTGCTCTCTAATGCCATCGATGTGGCGCTGGTTGGCTCGGAAACGTCCATTTATGTGTCGCAGCAAGGTTCAGATGATCCCGTTATTAATTTTGCACAATTAACGCAAACGGACGGGACTTTCCTGGTGGCTCGCAAGAAAGTGGATCAATTTGACTGGAATTCACTCAAAGGGTCCGTTTTTCTCGGCCAAAGAAAAGGCGGAATGCCGCAAATGGCAGGGGAGTTCACGCTCAAGAAGCACAATATTGACCCGCAGAAGGATCTTCAGCTGATTCAAAACATCGATTTTGCCAACATCGCATCGGCCTACTCATCGGGAACAGGGGAATACGTACAATTGTTTGAACCGCAAGCATCGATCGTCGAAAAAGAAGGAAAAGGGTATGTGCTTGCTTCCTTTGGCGTCGAGAGCGGTCACCTGCCATACACCGTATTTATGACCAAACAAAGCTTCATGAAGCAAAACCCGGAAACCGTTCAAAAGTTTACGAATGCGATTCAACACGCACAGCTATGGGTTGCAGCGAAAAGTGTAGATGAAATCACGAATGCGGTTCTGCCTTATTTTAAAGATATCGATGTAGAGATCATTGCCGGCCTTATTCGGCCAACGGTAGGCACCGTGACTGTCGCTGGGAACCCTGTTAACGGTCCATCGACAAGAGTCGGTTATATGCTGCAGCAGGATTACCTGTTCCCATGGCGGACGATTGAGGACAATGCCTGCATGGGATTAGAGATTGCAGGGATATTGACCAAGGAGAAGAAGCAAGGCGTGCTTCACTTGCTGGAGGAGATGGGGCTGCACAGCTTCAAGGATTATTATCCTTCACAGCTTTCCGGAGGGATGCGCCAGCGTGTCGCTTTGGTTCGCACACTAGCTACTGAGCCTGAGCTGCTGCTGCTTGATGAACCATTTTCTGCACTGGATTACCAAACTAAGCTTCAACTGGAAGATTTGGTGGTGGAAACGCTGCAGGCAAAGAAGAAAACAGCGCTCCTCGTAACGCATGACATCTCAGAGGCTATTGCGATGAGCGACCGTATTATTGTCCTGGATCCCAACCCGGGGCGCATACGGCAAGAATTCCATATTCCGGAAGAAATTCGCACATCAGTACCTTTCGAAGCAAGGGAATTGCCTGGATTCCATGCACTCTTTCGTTTGATTTGGCAGGAGTTTGGAGGGCATGACGCATGAGAGAGAATCAACGCCAATCGGCTAAACATATAGCAAGAGAAGATTCACTTACCAAACAGGTTCATGAGCAGTTTGCTCAAGCAAAGAAGAAGGAAACGAAGCAAGTAAGGCTTGTTCAACTCGTCATTCTACTTGTGTTTTTTGCACTGTGGGAAGTGGCGGCCCGGTTAAAATGGATTGATGTGCTCCTTTTCAGCTACCCAACGAAAGTATTTAAGCTGCTCTGGGATAAACTGCTGGACGGGAGCCTGCTTCCTCATGTAGGCGTTACGGTTGTCGAGACAATCATAGGATTTGTACTCGGAACATTATTCGGTACTCTACTCGCTGTCATCATCTGGTGGTCTCCGTTTCTTTCCAGGGTGCTTGACCCTTATATCGTCGTTCTAAACAGTATGCCTAAGGTCGCGCTTGGGCCGCTATTTATTGTAGGATTGGGCCCAGGACTGCTTTCAATTATTGCCACGACCCTTTCGATTACGGTCATTATTACTACACTTGTCGTTTATGGGAGCTTCAAAGAAGTTGATCAGAATTACGTGAAAGTCGTGTCCTTATTCGGGGGGACGAAGAGAAAAGTATTCCAAAAAGTGATTCTACCGGCATCGTTTCCAGCTATAGTCTCGACACTGAAAGTGAATGTAGGTTTAGCATGGATCGGTGTTATTGTGGGGGAGTTTCTAGTCTCCCAAATGGGTCTCGGGTATTTAATCATATACGGTTTTCAAGTGTTTAATTTTACGTTGGTTATCTCGACGTTGTTCGTGATAGCGATTGTTGCGACGTTCATGTACCAGATCGTATCCAAATTAGAAAAAAGATTGACAAAACATCGGTAATACTTGCCACTTTGTAATCAAAGTGAAATAATAGCCCATAGTACAACCAACTAAGAGGTGAAACGCTATGGGCTTTCGTGTATTCAAAACAGCCATTGCGGTCGGTATAGCGATGTATCTTGCTCATTTATTTGGGATCAAAACGCCTGCTGCCGCAGGGCTACTAGCTATTCTCGGAATAGAAGTAACCAAGAAAAAAGGCATACAAAGTGCTTTTCACCGCATAGCTTCATCTATGCTCGCACTTCTGATGGGGACTTTGTTATTCAGGTTCCTCGGCTTTCATGTTTGGGTCGTCGTTCTGTTCATTCTGTTGGTGTTCCCTGTGCTGCATCGCATGAGGATTTCGGAAGGAGCTGTAACCGGAGCTGTTGTTTTGCTTCATCTTTATGCGTATGAGGATGATGGCTGGGCGGCCGTAGGGAATGAAATGCTTTTACTCCTTGTCGGTTTAGGAGTTGCGACACTCATCAATATTGCTTATATGCCGAAGACGGATAAAGCGATGGCAGCGCAGAAAAGAAGAGTAGAGGACTTATTTTCGATTATTTTTCTCAATATGGCCAAGCATCTGCGGGATAATTCCATCGTTTGGGATGGGAAGGAGCTTTTGGAGGTCAGTGAACAAATTGATTTAGGTGCTGCGCTGGCCAAACGCTCGTTAGATAATACGCTTATTTTCGGAGGTGAACCCTATTGGCGGGTTTATTTCTATATGAGGGGCGAACAGCTGGAGTCGGTTAATCGGATGCTCGTTCTGGTCGCCCAGGTGTATCAAGCTTTACCCCAGGGAGAACTACTCGCAAAGATCCTTGAAGATATTAGCCAATCTGTGAAGGAAGACTATTATACAGGCGAAGCGGAGAAAGAATTGCAAGAGCTGGATGCCCGATATAAATTGATGGGTCTGCCGGAAAGCCGCGAAGAATTCGAGGTCCGATCCGCGATTTTACTGCTAAACAGAGAGCTGAAGATGTATTTATCGATTGCCAAAAAGCAAAAAAAAAACCGCGCGGTGGCGGGTTGACTCTAACAGATATCAGTAATTTATACAGTAAAAATATTATAAAATAGTTGTCACTCTAGACTACTGTCCTGCATACACTTGTAATGAATGATTGTATGGAGGAGGTTGAAAGGATGTCATTAGATAAAGATTTGCAAAGCAGAGAGATCATTACAAAAGCTGTCTGCGGTAAAGGTCGCAAATTTTCACATGTAAGTCATACCGTGACTCCGCCCTTTTCTCCGACCAGTATATTGGGCGCTTGGATTATTAATAACCAATTCGAGGCGATCCAATCTGGAGAGGGCGTAGAGGTAGTTGGTACTTATGATATCAACATCTGGTATTCTTACGATCGCAACACGAAAACAGACGTAGCAAAAGAAACCGTTTCGTATGTAGAAGTCGTTGGACTAAGCTTTCTGGACAAAAAACATAAGCCAACGACAGCTGAAGTATCCGCTGTCGCAACGCAAGAGCCAAACTGTGTGGAAGCCAGTATCGCAACAAGCGGCGACAGCGTAGTGATTCGGGTTGAGCGCGAGTTCCAAGTCGAGCTCATTGCCGAAACGAAAGTGTTTGTCATTGTGAGCCCGTATGGTCCGGGAGATTTCGACGACAAACATGTGGACTTCGATGATAGTGGCGATGGAGATTTCGAGGATCTCGATGCCGAACTTCTTGAGGATGAATTAGATTAATGAACCCTATACGCCAGTGTATGCTGGCGTTGCAGGTTCGGCAGAGGGCATTTGCCCTCTTTTTTGTTTTATAGCCATATTTGGGCATAACGAGAAGGGGCAATTCGGATGGAATCATTTTTACTGCACGCACAGGAGAAAGAAGCGCTTGAATTGGCTGATCTTATTCAAATTCCGAGCGGGACGAAACTTCCGAATGATTGGCGGGGACGGATTATCATTCACTGGGGAGCCGCTCATGATGAATGGCCACAGAAACAGGCGCTGCAGCCAATTAAAGCGATTCTGAGAGCCAAGGCCAGCATAAAGCGCGACGAGCAGCTGGCTATGCATGGGTTGAAGACGATAGCCTCTCTGAAGAAACGTGGTTTGATGAAGGATGCCCCGCTGACTTTCACCCACAAATACAAGGTGGCCGTCTTTCATTTGCAAACGCTTATCGTCTATGAGAAAAAAGAAACGCTGCTGTTGTCTGAGAAAACGTTGTTTAACCAAAGGCAAGCAAATGCAAGTTCCGCTTACATAGAGGTCATACCGGATCGAGCCAGCTTTCATGTGCGCCGGGCAAGCCGTGAGGCCGTAAAAGCCATATATGCGCTAGGATTAGATTATGGCTTGGTTACCATCGGTGTTCTGACGTCTGGTCATACCGTCGTTTTGGATGTAGATCCTGTACCGAAGCTAAATGGCAAGCTGACGATGTTATTCGCTCAGGCCATTGATCGGTATGAGGCTGCACTCTCGAAGGAAGTGCAGCGCAAGGAGCGGGTCATGCTCGGGACCGATCCCGAGTTCCTGCTCCTGAACCCGCAAGGCCAAGTCGTCTTCGCCGACCGCTTCCTGACGCGGAAGGGCGAAGTCGGCTGTGATGCCATCGTGCTCAGCGGGCATCGCCTGATCCTGCCGCTGGCGGAGCTGCGCCCGCAGCCCAGCGCCGACCCGCGCGAACTGGCGAGGAACCTGCTATCTGCGATGCAGCTCGCCGCGCGGGTCATTCCTGACGAGAGCCTGGCGTGGCTCTCGGGCGGCATGCCGGTGGGGGGGTTCCCCCTCGGCGGACATATCCACTTCAGCCGCTGCTGGCTGAATGGCCATCTTCTGCGCGCGCTCGATAACTACCTCGCGCTGCCTTTGATCTTGATCGAGGGCGACACGACGGGGCAGCGTCGCCCCAGATACGGCTTTCTCGGCGACTTCCGCAAAAAGTCGCACGGAGGCTTCGAGTATCGCACGCTGCCGAGCTGGATGCTTTCGCCCTTGATCACGCGCGGCGTGTTCGCGCTTGCCGCGCTCATAGCGGATAACTACTGGCTGCTTACGAGGCAGCCGCTGCAGGAACTAGATGTTCAAGCCGCCTATTATAGCGGCGATAAACAGCGACTTTATGGTGTGGTTGCCAGGCTGTGGCAGGATCTTGAGCTGTTGAAGGGCTATGAGGTGCATGCTGCCGTTCTTGACCGCTTCCGCACGCGAATTCTTTCCATGAAACCTTGGGATGAGAAAGAAGACATTCGCAAAGCTTGGAAAATTGCTCCGTACAACCGTAAAGAAGCAATTGAAGAAGGAATCATGTTATAATAGATTATCTATACGAAGATGGAAGTTTGGCTAACGCTAGAGGCTCGTAGATCCGTATGCGGTCTGTCCAACTGGCAGGCTGTACCGGGCGTGTGGGGCCTTTAGCGGTTGCTGCTTTTTAATATTTTGTGTGTCTATGAAAAGGGAAAAAGGTAGTTTCATAGTGATTGTTAATGAATAAAGAGATTGGTTGGAGGAACGCAGGTGGCTCAATATACGCCGATGATTCAGCAATACTTGGCCGTGAAGGCGCAAGTCCCGGACGCATTTTTGTTTTTTCGTCTGGGGGATTTTTATGAGATGTTTTTTGAAGATGCTATCAATGCTTCCCGTGAGCTGGAAATAACTTTAACCGGAAGAGAGGGCGGCGCAGAGGAGAAAATTCCGATGTGCGGCGTGCCCCATCACGCGGCTGAGAATTATATGTCTCGTTTAATCGAGAAAGGCTACAAAGTTGCCATCTGCGAGCAGGTCGAAGATCCTGCCGAGGCCAAAGGCGTTGTCCGTCGCGAGATTGTGAGAATTGTGACGCCGGGCACAGTCATGGACAGCAAGTTATTAGGTGAATCCAGCAATAACTACATTGTTTCATTAGTGAACCGTGATGAAGGCTATGCCTTTACGGCATGCGATATTTCTACAGGCGAGTTGTATACGACGAAGCTGGCTCCTTCCTGGGAGCTCGTTGTAGATGAACTTAATGTGTACAATCCTTCCGAGATTGTTACGGATGCGGCCTTGTTAACAACAATTCGCGAGTCTGGTATCACATGGGGACGGAGCACCGTATTAACCGAATGGACGCAGTCGGATGAGAAGCTGCTCGATGAGCATTTTGCTGAAGATACCGCGCTTTCAGGTTTATCGGTACTTAATCGTATTGGCGTGTCCTTACTGCTGGCTTATTTGAAAGAAACGCAGAAACGCGCACTTACTCACGTGAAACACATAAGGGTCTATGAACCTGATCAATTCATGACGATGGATCCTTTTACAAGAAGAAACCTTGAACTCGTAGAAACGGTCCGTGAACGCGCGAAAAAAGGCTCTTTGCTTTGGCTGCTAGACAAAACGGTAACAGCAATGGGTGCACGGATGCTGCGCCGCTGGATCGAGAAGCCCTTAATGAGCGTCTCACGCATTGAAGAACGTCTGGAAGCTGTTAATTTGCTTTACAATCAGCTCATCGTACGTGATGACGTGAAGCAAGCATTGAAGGAAGTCTACGATCTAGAGCGTCTCGTAGCGCGCATCTCGTATGGCAATGCGAATGCCCGAGACATGATCGCTTTGAAGCATTCCCTTCAGCAGGTGCCCTTGCTGCAGGAGGTTTGCGCACAATCCGGTTCTGCAACACTGCGTAAGCTTGTTGAGAATATGGATGCTTGTGACGACGTTAGGTCGTGGATTGCTAACGCGATTGTAGACGAGCCTCCGGTATCCATTCGGGATGGCGGAATGATTCGTGAAGGCTATCAGCCTTATCTGGATCAACTGCGGGAGGCGAGTACCAATGGGAAGCAGTGGATTGCGGAACTGGAGCGCCAGGAGCGCGAGGCGACGGGCATTAAGTCGCTCAAGATCGGTTACAACAAAGTGTTCGGATACTTTATCGAAGTGACCAAAGCGAACATGTCGGCGCTTCAAGAAGGCCGCTATGAACGCAAACAAACGCTGGCGAATGCGGAACGTTATGTCACGCCAGAGTTGAAAGAGAAGGAAGCGCTCATTCTGGAAGCGCAGGATAAAATGATTGATCTGGAGCATGAGCTGTTCACGGAGCTTCGCGACCGGATTTCCCAGCATATCTCCAGATTGCAGAAGCTGGCGGAAGTCATCGCGACCGCCGACGTGTACCAATCGCTGGCCGCAGTCAGCGCGGCGCAGCATTTCCGCAAGCCAGAGATCGGCGAAGGCTTCGATCTCCAGATTGAAGAAGGCCGCCACCCGGTAGTGGAGGCGGTTATCCAAGACGGCTCGTTCATCGCGAACGATACGCGCCTTGAAGGAGAGCAGGGCCGCATTCTGCTCATTACCGGTCCGAACATGGCCGGTAAGAGTACATATATGCGGCAAGTCGCCGTGATCTGCCTGATGGCGCAGATTGGCTGTTTCGTTCCTGCCAGATCCGCGCGCATTCCGGTCACGGACCGGATCTTCACGAGGATCGGCGCAGCGGATGACTTGATCGGCGGGCAGAGCACGTTCATGGTCGAGATGATGGACATCCAAGTGATGACGGAGAAAGCGACAAACAAAAGTCTCGTCATCATTGATGAACTTGGACGCGGCACTTCAACTGGCGAAGGCATGGCGATTGCGCAAGCCGTTATTGAGTTCTTGCACGATCGTATCGGCTGCAAGACGCTTGTATCGACCCACTTCCATGAGCTTGCGCATCTGGAAGAAAGTCTCCGCCATCTGGGCAATCATTGCATGGCGGTCAAGGAAAGCGGCAGGCAGGTAACCTTCCTGCGCAAGCTCATTCCTGGGGCAGCGAGTACGAGTTACGGCATCTATTGTGCCGAAATCGCCGGGCTGCCAGATACGATCATTCAGCGCTCCTATGAGCTGCTGAACGGGTTTGAAGAGCGGGCGGCGGGTTCTGCCCAGGTCGCCGCAGTAGCGGTAGCGGTCGCTGTTCCTGCGGCCGCCCCGATCCAGCAGTTGTCCCTCTTCGAGGAGGACAGCACGGCGGCTGTGTCCGGCAAGAAGAAGCCGGACGCCAAGTCTCAGCTGGTGCTTGACCAGCTGAAAGGGATTGATTTAATCAATATGACGCCTCTGCAGGCGCTGAATTTGGTCTACGAATGGAAACAAAAGCTGCAATAAAGCGGATGTCATCATCTATTTATTTTATATAACCCAAGGAGAGACGCATATGAAGAATCAGCCTAGATTGAAAAAAATGAAGGTAACTTTAGCCCTCGTCTCTGCTCTAATGGCCGTATTGCCTGCAAGCGCCGCATTGGCGCAAGAAGATTTGCAAACCATGCAAGTCAGAGAAATCATCGGGAAACTGCATGTGAGCGGCGTGACGGAAGAAGCTTTAGCTGGACAAAGTATCAAACAAATGATCGAGGGATTGAAAGATCCTTATACGGTTTTCTTTAGCCAAGAAGAGTATGGTCAGTTCTCCAGCTCTTTGGAAAATAATTATGTTGGTATGGGCGCTCGGATCGGAATTGATGAAAAGGGTGTATATTTATCGGAAATTTTTGCAGGCTCACCTGCCGAAATCGCCGGTTTACAGCGGGATGACTATGTCCGAGCGGTGGATGGCGTTCCTGCTTCGACAACGTCCATTGATGAAGTCCGTAACAAAATCATTGGTGTGGAAAACTCCAAAGTAAAAGTAACCGTTGCGCGCGGAGATAAGGAATTGACCGTTGAGCTTACGCGCAAAGGGGTTAACGTGCCTGAAGTGTATAGCAAAAGCTTTACAAATGGGGTAGGTTATATCCAAATTACGGATTTCTCCAGCGATGCAGATGAGGATTTTGATAAGCAGCTTGCTGCACTTCAAGCAAAAGGTTTGAAGACGTTGATTCTGGATGTACGTAATAATCCTGGGGGCCTTGTAGACACGGCGCAGAACATTGCCAAACATTTTGTGAAGAACGGCGTGCTCATTCATACGAGAGACCGCGATGGCGTGGATGATCCTGTATTAATCGAAGGCGGGAGCGAGCTATCGATTCCTGTGTATATTTTAGCCAATGAGAACAGCGCCAGTGCATCTGAAGTGCTTTCCGGTGCTTTGCAGGATTATAACGTTGCGAAAGTAATCGGTATGCAGACTTATGGCAAAGGCAGCGTACAACAGTTGTACCAGCTAGATAACAATAGCGCGCTGAAAGTGACGATTGAAGAGTATCTAACACCGAACAAACGTAAAGTCAATAAAGTCGGCATTACACCTGACATGAAGGTGGATGGACCCGCCGCGCAGTTCATTACGGCTTTGCACACGGCGGGCATTCCTGATGTTCAAGTTGATATTTCCAATCATTTGGTAACGTTCAATGGGGTTGAAATAAGCAGTGGTTTTGGGAATTTCCACGAAAATGGCAAATTGTTTGCGACTTCCCGCGGCTTAGCAGCTTTAGTTGGAGCGACCATTACATGGAATGATGCGAACCACACGGTCGATATTTCCGACAGCAAAGGGA
>NZ_JBFTQB010000152.1:0-9281 GCF_056398785.1 Paenibacillus sp. 01T422
GAATTGATGTGCCCCGTCATTGATATGCAGATGAAGAAGATGATGATTTCGATTCTGAACGTCAGTCTGAATGACAACGTGAAATCTAGAGAGCTTATGTCGAATGGGATGTACACCACCATAAAAAATGAACTGACCCCTTATCGGAGCCAGTTCGAGGCAATGAAAATTACGTCTTGGAAAAAACTCCAGCTTGAATCTTAAGTTTGAGGCCCCACGTTTTTTCGAAATCTTTGGTAATCGCCGCGAGCTCTTTCAGCTCTAGAATGGGGTTGTGCACACAAAGCAGTTTGAGCGTCAAGGACGTATCAGATCGTGTAACAACCAGCTTTTGAACAGGCTGAGTTTCACTGTGATCAAGAGCCGTGGCGAGTTTCAAGAGAGTGCCTAGCTTTACAATTAACATCTCGTCGGATTCTTTCAACAAATCCTTGTAAGCAAGGCTTTGCTGATGGGTCCGGCTTTTTGTTTTGTACGTTGCGATGAGGGAGCAGATTACGATCTCTCGATGTGTAAGTCCATCGATGCGGGCATTCGCTAACATATACTGCGTATGTTTTAGATATTGATAATAGTGGACGCTGACACCAATGCGGTGCAGGAGCGCGGTTGTGTGCAAATAGCGCCAACTGCCTTCCTCGAGGTTAGCGTGAACCTCAAGCTTGTCATAGAGCAGCAGGGCAAGTTGATCGACACGTCGAACATGCTTCTCCGCCCCATTTGGGTGAAGGCAAAGTAAATTCTGGATGCTTGCTTCCAGGACATCCTGCTTAATTGGATGTTTAGGATCGAACATCTCGAAGAATATACCGTCGCGAAGTCCCGAACCGCTGATGATGCACTGGGAGGCATTAGCAGCTTGGAACAAGGTATCTAAAATAAGAAGTCCCGGAACGATAATATCGGAGCGTTCTTTGGAAAGGCCGTCGACTTTCTTTCTCTTTTCAATGGGAAGAGATGACAGCAAGGTGACGAAAGATCGAAGCTCTCCGATCTTCAGTTCGTAGTTATGTGCAAGCTGTAAGGAGTACTTCGATCGTTTTTGGCTCATTTTGCCGAGTGTTCGGATCGTACCGCCCAGCCCGATCATCGGAAGATTCGGTGACTGGGTAATCCAGGGCTGGTCGGCAATCGCCTCTTCTACCATGCGGCGAATATCTGCTGATTCCTGCTCAGTGAGATTCGCATTTTTCATAAATTGATGAGTGGTGTTCACGGCACCGAACGGAAAGGAAACACTTTTCACCAGCTTCCGATCTCGCAGTAAAGTAACCTCGGTACTACCGCCGCCAATATCTATGATAAGAGCGTCGCGGATATCAATGGTATTGATGACTCCCAAATAGCCGTAACGCGCTTCCTCCGAACCGCTAAGCACTTCTATCTGCAGGCTGGTCTGTTCCTCAAGGATGCGTACGATCTCCTCTGAATTGGCCGCGTTGCGAATAGCTGCTGTTGCGACTGCTCGGACAGTTTGAACTTCATGTACCCGACATAACAGCGCATAATGCGAAAGAATGGGGACAATAGAAATAATATCTTTGCTATGTAAAATGCCATCATAACCGATGCGTTCGCTGAGTCTTGCGGAATCCTTATGCTCGCTCACTATACGGTAGGCTCCCAGCTCGTTGATTTCATAAATCACGAGTCGTATCGAGTTGGACCCGATATCGATGATGCCCATTTTTGTGCCGCTACTCATGTATTTGCTCCTTTATCCGAGAAATCACTGATGCTTTGCCTACATTGTACCAAGGGAAGGCCAACTCGACAAACTTTTGCAAAAATGTTGTATAATTCGGGGAAATAAACAAAAACTTGTAGCGTGTGTTTTAAGTTGTGGAACAAAATAAAGTGGCTTTTTTGTGTCAAAAAGATTCTTTATGGTAGTGATAATGAAGTTTTATGTCCTCATTTGTTCACTTACCGAGTAAAATACTTTATTATTAAAGTTAGGAAAAAAGCAATTTTTTGCTAATAGAGTAGCTAAGGAGAGATTCCAATGACTGCAACCAAAGGTTTAGAAGGAATTGTAGCCACGACCTCGTCGATTAGCTCCATTGTAGATGGAGTGTTAACATATCGCGGGATTGATATTGATGACCTCGCAGAAAATGCGACATTTGAAGAAGTAATTTATTTGCTTTGGTTCGGCAAACTCCCTAACCAAGCTGAGCTTGAGAAACTGCAAAGCGACCTGAACGCTTATAGCAAGGTGCCTGATGCGGTGATCAACCAGTTGAAAGCATTCCCGAAAGATGTTAATTCCATGGCTGCGCTTCGCACGGCTGTTTCCGCTCTTGCTCTGTACGATGAAGAAGCGAACGACTTGAGCCAAGAATCCAATGTGCGTAAAGCGATTAAACTGCAAGCACAAATTCCTGGTATCATTGCTGCTTTTGCTCGTCTCCGTGAAGGTAAAGAGCCGTTAGCTTCCCCGGGATATTCTTCCGTTGCTGCTAACTTCTTGTACCAATTGACTGGAAAAGAGCCGGACAAAGTTGCGATTGAAGCTTTGGACAAAGCGTTAGTGCTACACGCTGACCACGAGTTGAATGCTTCCACATTCGCTGCGCGCGTAACAGTTGCTACACTAACTGATATTTACTCCGGTATTACATCCGCTATCGGCACGCTCAAAGGACCTCTTCACGGTGGTGCGAATGAAGCTGTTATGGCGATGCTTGAAGAAATCGGTACTGTAGAGAACGTAGTTCCTTACATTAACGGCAAATTAGAGCGTAAGGACAAAATCATGGGCTTTGGACACCGTGTTTACAAAAACGGAGATCCGCGTGCGAAGCACTTGCAAAAAATGTCTTACGAGCTTGGTAAAATGACTGGCAACCTGAAATGGTACGAAATGTCCATCAAAGCGGATGAGTTGGTGACAGGACTTAAAGGTTTGAAACCGAATGTAGATTTCTACTCGGCTTCCGTCTACACAACACTTGAAATCCCGCGTGACCTGTTCACACCGATCTTCGCGATCAGCCGTACATCCGGTTGGACTGCACACATTCTTGAGCAGTACGAAAACAACCGTTTGATCCGTCCTCGCGCTGAGTACACAGGTCCGGTTAACCAAAAATACATTCCGATTAGCGCTCGCTAATTGGCCTAAATTAGATGTGAGCTCAAGGTGCGGGCAGTTCGGTACCCAGCTTCAGGGACTCAAGTTCCTTGGGGCTTACCGCGACTCCCGTCACTTTTTGTGTGTGTATCACTCTTCTGCCGACGAGTTGCATTTGTGTAAAGGGTACTCGTTGTAGTAACGTAACTAGTGGAGTGCTTGGCAGTGCATGTAGAAACGTAGTGCCCGCCTTTATAATCGATTTATTTACATATGAAAATTGTTCAAAAATAATGGATTATAACAAGCGGTCGGAATGGACTGCCAAAAGCATGCAGCGTATTGCACCATAGTTAACTCATTAATGCCATTTTAACCAAATCTTAGGAGGAACTATCATGCCACAATTCGAAAACTACGAACTACCAACAGAAGGCCAAAAAATCACCATCGAAAATGGTGTTCTGCAAGTACCTAACAACCCAATCATTCCTTATATCGAAGGTGACGGTACTGGTCCTGACATCTGGGCGGCTTCCGTACGCGTTCTTGATGCTGCTGTAGAGAAAGCTTACAAAGGCGAGAAAAAAATCGCTTGGTACGAAGTTTTCGCAGGAGAAAAAGCTTTCAACAAATTCAACAACTGGTTGCCTAACGATACATTAACAGCTATGCGCGAATACATCGTGTCCATCAAAGGACCTTTGACTACACCAATCGGTGGCGGTATCCGTTCCCTGAACGTTGCGCTTCGTCAAGAGCTAGATCTATACGTATGTTCCCGTCCGGTTCGTTACTTCAACGGTGTTCCTTCACCGGTTAAACGTCCTGAGCTCGTTGACATGGTTATTTTCCGTGAGAACACAGAAGATATCTATGCAGGTATCGAGTGGGAAGCTGGTTCCGATGCTGTTAAGAAAGTGATTTCCTTCTTGCAAAACGAAATGGGCGTTAACAAAATCCGTTTCCCAGAAACTTCAGGTATCGGTGTAAAACCAGTATCCTCTGAAGGTACAGAGCGTTTGGTACGCGCTGCAATCGAATATGCAATCAAACATGGCCGTAAAACGCTAACGTTGGTTCACAAAGGTAACATCATGAAGTTCACAGAAGGCGCGTTCAAAAACTGGGGTTACGAGCTAGCTGAGCGTGAATTTGGTGATAAAACATTTACATGGGCACAATATGATCGTATCAAAGAAGCAGAAGGCGCTGAAGCAGCTAACAAAGCTCAAAAAGACGCAGAAGCTGCTGGCAAAATCATCGTTAAAGATGCAATTGCTGACATCGCTTTGCAACAAGTATTGACACGTCCAACTGATTTTGATGTTATCGCAACATTGAACTTGAACGGTGACTACCTGTCTGATGCACTTGCTGCACAAGTAGGCGGAATTGGTATCGCTCCAGGAGCAAACATCAACTACCTAACTGGTCACGCGATCTTCGAAGCTACACATGGTACTGCTCCTAAATATGCTGGTCTTGACGTTGTTAACCCAGGTTCCGTTATCCTTTCCGGCGTAATGCTTCTTGAGCACCTTGGCTGGTTGGAAGCAGCTGAACTGATCTACAAAGGTTTGGAAACTTCGATCAACAACAAAACAGTTACTTATGACTTTGCTCGCTTGATGGAAGGCGCTACTGAAATTAAATGCTCCGAATTCGCGAACGAAATCATCAAAAACATGGCTTAATCATTTTTAACGCTCCAAGGGTACGATAACTAATCATTATTAGGAGGCACATCCCAAATGGCAATCCGTCGTAATAAAATTACTGTTGTCGGTGCAGGCTTCACAGGAGCAACAACTGCTCTTATGCTAGCTCAAAAAGAACTTGGTAACGTTGTTCTTCTAGATATCCCGCAATTGGAAAACCCTACAAAAGGGAAAGCGCTCGACATGCTCGAAGCTGGCCCGGTTCAAGGTTACGACGCTCAAATCACCGGTACATCTAGTTATGCAGATGCTGCTGATTCCGACATCGTCATCATCACCGCTGGTATCGCCCGTAAACCGGGAATGAGCCGCGATGATCTGGTGAACACGAATGCGGGTATCGTGAAATCCGTTTGTGAAAACGTAAGAGAAGTTGCTCCAAACTCTATCGTGATCATCTTGAGCAATCCAGTTGATGCAATGACTTATGTTGCCTATCAAGCTCTGGGCTTCCCGAAAAACCGTGTAATCGGTCAATCGGGTGTACTGGATACAGCTCGTTACTTGACGTTCATCTCGCAAGAGCTGAATGTATCGGTTGAAGATGTTAAGGGAGTTGTTATCGGCGGTCACGGCGATGACATGGTTCCACTTGTTCGTTACACCTACGCAGGCGGAGTGCCAATTGAGAAGCTAATCCCAGCTGACCGTATTGAAGCAATCGTGCAACGTACACGTACGGGCGGCGGGGAGATCGTTAACCTGCTTGGTAACGGTAGTGCATACTACGCGCCAGCAGCGTCCCTTGTGCAAATGACGGAAGCTATTCTGAAAGATAAAAAACGTATCATTCCTACAATCGCTCTTCTTGAAGGCGAGTATGGCTATGATAACTTGTTCATGGGCGTTCTGACTGTCCTTGGTGCCAACGGTATCGAGAAAGTGATGGATATCGAGTTGACTGAGGATGAGAAAGCTGCTCTAGACAAAACCGCTAATTCAGTTCGCAATGTAATCAAAGTTGTAACGGGCTAATTAGATATCAACTAAAGAGGCAGTCTCCCACTCGGAGATTGGCTCTTTTTTTTGTTGATTGCATAGAAATTTATAACTTTTGTAAAATTGTTCAAAGTGCTATTCCAAGCTTATTCTCTATGCTACGATACATCTAGGCCATAACGAATGGCTAATTATTCCATATAATGGAGGGATTTGATGTTAAGGAGAAGCTTGTTTGGAACAATGGGTTGGAAAGGTTTTGCTCTGACAGCAGCAATATCGGCATCCTTACTGGGAGCTGTGCCTCAAGCATTGGCAGAAGGACCGAATGACCCCGCGCCTTCGATTACACCGTCATCCCCAAATGGTAAAAAGGTGCTCTTTGACAACACGCACGGTCAAACTGCTGGAGCGGCTGACTGGGTGATTGACGGCGGTTTCTCTGATTTTGCAAGCTCGCTAGGCAATGCGGGTTATTATGTAAAGGAGCTGCGCAAAAGTACGGCGATTACACTAGCTGATTTATCGGCTTATGATGTATTCGTGGTCGGTGAAGCTAACATCCCCTACAAAACGACTGAACAAAGCGCAATGCTGCAGTATGTGCAGGGAGGCGGCAGCATCTTCTTCATTGGTGATCATTACAATGCAGATCGGAATAAAAATCGTTGGGATGCATCGGAAGTATTCAATGGGTATCGTCGCGGCGGCTGGTCGAATCCGGCTATTGGGATGAGCACAGCGGAAGCTAACTCGGCTGCCATGCAGGGCGTTGCAAGCTCGGATTGGCTCGCGACTAACTTCGGAGTTCGATTCCGATACAATGCATTAGGTGATATTACAGCGAATAACATCGTAAGTCCGTCTCAGGCTTTTAACATAACAAGCGGGGTATCGACTGTTGCCATGCACGCAGGTTCAACCTTAGCCATTACTAACCCGAGTAAAGCAAAGGGAATTGTGTATCTGCCGAGCACAACGACCAAATGGTCAAGTGCCGTGGATCAAGGTGTCTATAACGGCGGAGGAGTTGCCGAAGGTCCTTTTGTTGCCGTTTCCAAAGTCAGCGCTGGGAAAGCCGGTTTCATCGGCGATTCCTCCCCAGTGGAAGATGCGACGCCGAAATATTTGAAAGAAGAGACAGGCGGGGCGAAGACGACGTATGCAGGCTTCCAGGAGCAAAATGATGCAACGCTGCTTGTGAACATGGTTAACTGGCTAGCGACGAAAGAAAGCTACACAAGTCTTACGCAAGTAGCTGGCTTGACACTGGATACGGCTACTACGCAGTATACTTGGGAACAGCCGGCAAATACGACGGAGCCGCAAGCTGAACCGTGGGCCACACCAGCATCAGGTTACAAGTGGTATGATCCGTCGACGTTCAAACCCGGATCCTATGGTTACTCCAGTTCTTCGAATACAACGGACCCTTTCGCGTTCGTCCATCAAGCGCAATTACCCAATCATGCGGTTTTCCAGGTGAAGATTATCCTGAATGGTTTGACGCCAAATGCCACGGTAACGGGCTACAATCTGGGTGTTTATAACGGTTCAGGGACCCAATTGGCCAAAGTGCAAAACAGTGATGGAACTTGGCCATCCACGTACGGATACAGCACAAGCTTCTCCTTGACCGCTGACGCGGGTGGGCATGCAGAGAAGGTCGTCAATGTACAAATCAACACAACCGCTACAGGAGCCGCGAACATGCGCTTGAGACAGAATACGACGGCTAAACTTACTGAGGCTGTTACGATAGCTAATGTGCCTGCACAGCCGTTACCTTAAAGATGGAGGAGACCGAGCAGCAACGCTGCTTGGTCTTTTTATTAGCAAGTTTGGGCCGACGCTGAAAAAAGGCGGGAAATTCGGCTGCGGAGAGCCTCGCAAGGGTCCTGAAATCCTGGTGTGTGAAGGATGCCAAGGATGCCACTGATTAGCTGAGGGATAGTTTTTATTGGACGAAATCCAATGAGAGGGTTTGTATGATGGCTTGACTGAGTATCACGTTGGATGAAATCCAATGAGATGATCGAGTTTACCACTTATTGAGCTGTATTTAAGGGGTTGCGTTGGATTTCATCCAATATAAAGTAGAGTTTATGCTCAAAATGAGCACTTATCTTGGATTTCATCCAATGAAATGTAAAGAGGCTTGGTAAAATGCAGAAAAGTAGAAATATCCCATCGCCATCAAAAGGATTATAAAATGCGCGGATTGACTGGGTAGTTATGACAGAGTTAGTCACATTTTTATGGAGATATGGTGAAAAAGGAAATTTGTTGACATCGCTTTCTTGTTCCAAAGATAGGTATTCGGTATACTTACATAAGAACGATTCTAATTCAAAATTGCGGAGGTTATTAGAATGTATCAAGTCATGATTTTTTTACATGTGCTTAGTGCCTTGTTGCTTGGCGTATACGTCGTGTTCCCGTTCATTGTGGGACGTGCCGCATCGTTAACTGGCGCTGCATTAGAGGGTTTTGTGGGGCTGCTGTCTACGTTAAATCGCGTTGGGCAATTTTCATTGATTGTGACCTTCATCACGGGTGGAGCTATGGTTTCCAAAGTTGACGCATCCGTGTTGTGGATGGTATTGGCTGTTGTTTTACTGCTTATCGTGGGAGCGGTGACTGGCATGATCGGCGGAAGACTGAAGAAATTGGTTGCTAACGCTAAGGCTGGAAACAGCACGGCAACAGATGCTGCAAAAGTCAAAACATTCAGCTGGATTGCTGCGGTAGCTGTAGTTATTGCTATCCTGTTCATGACGAATCCTCAAATATTGGCTTAAAGCTCGAAATAAGGGGCTGTTCCAAGCGTAGAGATCTCTACGCTTGGAACAGCCCCTTTTTGCAATGTTTATTCGCCTTGGCTTGGATTTAGCGTGATTTCGTCCAGCGTTTTCTCAAACGAAGCGCTCATATGTTCAAGGAAATAATCAACTTCCGGCATATTCATTTTCTTCAAGCTTTCAAGGATTTGCTGCTTGGCAACGACGAATTCGCGGTTGCCGGTCGAAAGTTCAGTTAAGCACTTGATGTAAGCCTCAAGCAAGTCGGCAGCCTTCACCCAGCGATAAAGCTCGGGATCCGGATCCTGGATCAGTTTACGGTAAATGTCGCTTATTTCCGGTGGAATCGTCTGAATGAGCCGTTCTACCGCGACATCTTCGATTTCACGGAAGTTGCGGAGGATCTGCTCATTGTTGTGTTTGACGGGCTGAGGGATATCACCCGTCAATACCTCAGACGCATCGTGGAACAATGCGATAGAGACAACACGATCCGTCGGGACATTGCGTCCATAGACTTCATTGGCGATCGTACAAAGCATATGCGCGATCGTGGAGACGTAGAAAGAATGCTCAGCTACGGTATCCCTGCGCATGTTCCACATGAGACTCCAACGATCGATATATTTGAGGCGGTATAAATAAGCAAAAAAGTGATGATTCATGAGGTTCTTGTGCTCCTTCAGTTTGATTTCACGCTCGGCGCCACCCGCGCAGCCACCGTCCCGGTGGCCGGGGTGTAGA
>NZ_JBFTQB010000153.1:0-9276 GCF_056398785.1 Paenibacillus sp. 01T422
ATGAAGAGAAAGAAGGGGGGCCATCCAATGAGGGAAAATATTATGGTTATCGATGATGATGAGAAAATCACATCCATGTTAAGACGTGGCCTGGCATTTGAAGGCTATTCCGTTGAAACGGCAAGTAATGGTGCAGAGGGACTTAAGCAAATGTTAAGGGCGGAACCGAACTTACTAATCTTGGACGTGATGATGCCGCATATTGACGGCTGGGAGGTTGTGCGCCGTATCCGCGAAAGCGGCAGCGAGGTGCCGATCTTGATGTTAACCGCCAAAGATGAAATTAGCGATCGTGTGAAAGGTCTGGATCTTGGTGCTGACGATTATTTGGTCAAGCCCTTTGCGCTGGAGGAACTGCTCGCAAGGGTGCGGGTTCTTTTGCGTCGTAGAACGGAGCGGGCTGAGCAGCCGACGAACCGATTGAGCCATGAGGATACGATACTTGATTTGGATACGCGTGAAGTGTTCCGTGACGATAAATTGATTGAATTGACAACCAAAGAGTTTGATTTGCTTCACCTGTTCATGCAGAATCCGAAGCGTGTTCTTTCACGAGATATTATTATGGAAAAAATATGGGGCTACGATTACAGCGGCGAATCTAATGTGCTCGAGGTATACATAGCGCTGCTTCGTCAAAAAACCGAAGAGTTCGGCCATAAACGATTGATTCAAACCGTCCGGGGAGCGGGGTACGTGTTGAGAGGGGAATCCTGATATGTCGCTTCGTTTGCGGCTGACGCTTTGGTATTCAGGTGTTTTGGCATTGACGATGCTGCTTTTCGGGATCGTGCTATATGTTTTCTTGAATTACTTTTTGTACGATCAAATCCGTCAGGACTTGAAGCGAGAGGCAGGGAATACCTCCCTGCGCATTCAGAAAAGCATCGCTCTTTCACAAAAAGGGCTTGTTGTGGAATTAGAGCTGGAGAATAGGGATTTTTACTCAACAAATACGTTCCTGCAATTATATAATGTGAACCTCAAAAGCTATAATCGCTCGGCAAACCTGCAATTTTATAATGTAGCTTTGCCTTTGGATGCTTCTAGCATCGATAAATTGAGGGGAGATGACAGTGGTTTTTTTCAAAAAACCAAAGTCCTTGAGCAGGATTTCCTCATCTACTACCAAGGCATCTATGATCAGGCCAGCAATCTGATTGGAATTCTCCAAGCGGCTGTCCCTATTGGCAGCTATGAGAGAACGGCTGTTACGCTGAAGTACACGCTCATGTTCTGGGCATTGCTTACGATCATCGTTGCTGCTTCGCTTGGGTGGTTTTTATCGCGCAAGGCGCTTCAACCGATCGAACGCGTGATTGACGCTGCCAATCAAATTGGAAGCGGGGACGATTTGGAGAAGCGAATCGAGTATCAGGGACCACTTGATGAAATAGGAAGGCTCACCCAAACGATTAACGGCATGCTCTCACGCATCCAGATTACCTATCTGGAACTGGATGATGCCTATCGTGCGCAGCGGAGATTCGTATCGGATGCTTCTCACGAGCTCAGAACACCGCTGACGACGATTCGAGGGAATGTGGATCTGTTGGAGAAAATGTGGAAGAAAACGTCGGGAACGGAACTCGCCACACAGGAGCAGATGCAAATGTCTCTGGAAGCCATGCACGATATTGCCGGAGAAGCGCAGCGGATGAGCAGGCTCGTGAATGATCTTCTCGCGCTTGCCAGAGCAGATGCTGGGGTTGTCATGGAGAAGAATCCTGTCGAAATGCTGCCGCTCGTTCAGGAAGTTGTAAGAAGGGCACAATTGTTAGAGCACACCGCGGAATGGCAGGTAGGCGATCTAGATGTGCTTGACCATGCCATCGTGCAAGGGAATCGCGATTATTTACAGCAGCTGTTGTTTATTTTCATTGAGAATGCTTTTAAGTATACGCCAGTTGGGACTGTATCCCTTCATACGTCGCGGACGAGTGATTTTATCGGTATTCAAATCTCTGATACGGGGATCGGGATGGACAAAGAGGATATCCCTCATATTTTCGACAGATTCTATCGTGCGGACTTATCTAGAGGGCTAACCACGGGCACGGGGTTAGGCTTATCCATTGCCAAATGGATTATTGATGAGCATGGCGGATCCGTTGAAGTGACGACACGCAAGGATAAGGGTAGTACATTTATGATATGGTTACCAGCTAACTTTCCTCTACCTGTGTAATCCGTTATAATAAAAGGAAAACAGATGATGTGGGTAGGTGGAAGGTATGGAAGTCGTAAGAATTTCTCCAAGAGGCTACTGTTATGGTGTCGTAGACGCGATGGCATTGGCTATGCAAACAGCAAAAAATTTAAATCTTCCAAGACCAATTTATATATTAGGCATGATTGTGCACAATGCGCACGTCACCGATTTCTTCAAAGAAGAGGGCGTCGTCACGCTGGACGGCGAGAATCGTCTTGAAATTCTGGAGCAAATTGAAAAAGGTACTGTCATTTTCACGGCGCACGGCGTTTCTCCTGAGGTTAGAAGACGCGCTAGAGACAAAGGTTTGACAGTTGTCGACGCAACTTGCCCAGATGTGACAAAAACACATGATTTGATCCGCGAAAAAGTAGCAGACAACTATGAAGTTATCTATATTGGTAAAAAGGGGCATCCTGAGCCGGAAGGCGCCGTTGGTGTTGCCCCTGGCCTTGTACATCTTATTGAGAAGCTCGAAGAGGCTGACCATCTGAACATTAAGTCAGAGCGTATCATCATTACGAATCAAACGACGATGAGCCAGTGGGATATCAGGCACATCATGAATCGTCTCCTAGAGCTGTTTCCTAAGGCGGAAATTCATAATGAGATCTGCCTTGCAACTCAGGTACGGCAAGAAGCTGTGGCCGAACAAGCCAAAGAATCCGACCTGGTTATCGTTGTCGGAGATCCCAAAAGCAACAACTCTAACCGCTTAGCGCAAGTTTCAGAGGAAATTGCTGGAGTCAGGGCGTATAGAATAGCTGATATCACCGAATTGAATCGTGAATGGTTAACCCATGTCCGTAAAGTTGGGGTGACTTCAGGGGCTTCTACGCCGACTCCGATTACCAAAGAAGTCATATCTTACCTGGAAAGTTACGATCCAAAAGATGAAACCACTTGGGCAGTTACACGTACTATTAATATGAAGAAGCTCATTCCGGCTATGAAGTCCAAAGCAGCCAGCAGCGAGTAATTCGTATTTATTCCACAGGGCGGGATTGTGACCAGCATGCAGAGCACTCAGAAGGTGAAAATGATGAAAACTCGCTACGATTGGAAAAGCAGCAAACGCTGGTTTAAGTACAAATATTTACTTCTTTTACGTGCCAAAGGCGGGCCTTCTAAGGTTGCGCGCGGCTTTTCAATTGGTCTGGCTATAGAAATGTTTACCCTGCCTACAGCAGGATTTGCATTCGTTCTTATTTTTCCTTTGGTATATTTGTTAAGAGCTAATCTGCCTGCGGCATTAATTGGGTTTGTATTCGGAAAAATCATTTATATTCCGTTTTCAATTCTCAATAAGCAGGTTGGAGATTGGTTGGTACCGAAGCATGTTAAGGTTTATCTGATTCATCATTTACCGCATATCTTATCCAATATCATCAGAAGTGGTTTGGATTTGATTGTGGGTGGCATGGTGGTTGGAACCATTCTCGGTCTTATCGCTTATTTCCCTGTCGTGCTCTTTCTCAAATACCATACAAATCGTCGCAAAGAAAAACGCAGAATCCGCAAGGATCAGCTTGCACCTTCTAAGCAAGAAGAATAGCAAATAAATTAACGCTTGACGAATCTTCGTCAAGCGTTGTATATTTACTTTAGTGATTAAAAGCGTAGAAGCGAACAAGCGTTGAAGTGATTAAGTGGAACAACCCATATAAATGAGGAGCGTGTATATCATGATCGCCATTACTTCTAACAAAACGTCTGACGAGCGTATTCAAGAAATCGTCCAATTTATTGAGAAGCAAGGTGTGCAAGCTCACGTCTCCAAAGGCGAAGATCGCACGGTTATCGGTATTATCGGTCAAGCAGATCCTAAATTAGCAGAACAACTACGCCAAATGTCAGGAGTCGAACAAGTCGTGAAAATTTCAAAATCATACAAATTAGCAAGCCGTGATTTCCATCCGGCAGATACCGTTATTAATATTAAAGGCGTGGAAATTGGCGGCGAGCAGCTAGTCGTAATGGGCGGACCTTGCGCCGTAGAAACACCGGAGCAAATCGATGAAATCGCCCGTTTGGTGAAAGCGGCAGGGGGGCAAGTGTTGCGCGGCGGTGCATTCAAGCCAAGAACAGGGCCTTACAGCTTCCAAGGCGTAGGCGTAGAAGGTTTGATCATGATGGCTGAAGCGGGCAAGAAGCATGGGCTTCTAACGATTACAGAAGTTATGACTCCTGAGTACGTAGATGTGTGCGCGCAGTATGCAGATATCCTGCAAGTAGGCACACGCAACATGCAAAACTTTGACCTGCTGCGTAAACTAGGCACGATTCAAACGCCAGTTCTACTGAAACGCGGATTCAGCTCCACGTATGACGAATTCCTGAATGCTGCAGAATACATTCTTGCTGGCGGCAACCCGAATGTTATGCTCTGTGAGCGCGGAATCCGAACATTCGAAACTTACACACGTAACACATTGGATTTATCTGCCATTCCAGTACTTAAACAGCTTAGCCACCTTCCTGTCATTTCTGATCCAAGCCATGGTACGGGTCGCAGAGAACTTGTCGTTCCGATGACGAAAGCTTCCGTTGCTGCAGGCGCCGACGGTTTGATCATCGAAATGCATACAGATCCGGACAACTCCATGACTGGCGACGGCGTACAATCGCTGTTCCCAGACCAATTCGCAAACTTGCTGGTTGATTTAGAGAAGCTTGCGCCATTGCTTGGCAAAAAGTTCGATACGCAGAAAGAAGTTATTCTGGCATAATATTATGTTCAAGGAAACGAGTTTCTTCTATTAGGAAGAAACTCGTTTCCTTTTTTTGTATATAAGAAAAGTCTGTGAAAGAGTGTGAGCATAGCTTACACATAAATAAAAAATACCTGACATAAGTATTGACTGTGAAAGCTTAATCGCTATATAATATGTGCAAGATAACAACAAAAAGTTGAACATTAATCATGTAAAGTACGTTGAATGTACGGAAATGGGAGGGTTTTTTAAATGTCAGTTCAAAACGTGTTGAACCTTATCAAGGAAAAAAATATTGAGTGGGTAGATTTTCGTTTCGTAGGTCTTTCCGGTAAAGCACAGCATATCTCTTTGCCTGCAACTGAAGTRGATGAAGAAACATTTGTAAACGGCGTAGCTTTTGACGGTTCGTCCATCCCAGGATTCCGTGGTATTGAACAATCTGACATGGTAATGATGCCAGATACGGAAACTGCTTATGTAGATCCTTTCACAGCTCACCCAACATTAATCATTATGAGCAACATCCATACGCCTGAAGGCGAGCGTTATGATCGTGATCCGCGCAGTATCGCACAAAAAGCTGAAGAATATCTTCAAACTACAGGTGTTGGTACGACAGCATTCTTCGCACCAGAATCCGAATTCTTCATCTTTGATGATGTTCGTTTCGAGAATGGTATGAACAAGTCTTACTTCGAAGTTGACTCCGAAGAAGCTGGTTGGAACACTGGCCGCAAAGAAGAAGGCGGCAACCTTGCGTACAAAGTTCCAGTTAAAGGCGGTTACGTTCCAGTAGCACCAATCGATTCCCAACAAGACATTCGTTCCGAAATGTGTAATAAACTTGCTGACGCAGGTCTTCGCATCGAACGTCACCATCACGAAGTGGCAACAGCTGGTCAAGCTGAAATCAACTTCCGTTTTGACACTTTGACTAAAACAGCAGATAACCTGCTCAAATACAAGTACATCGTTGCTAACACTGCAAGAGAATATGGCAAAGTTGCTACATTCATGCCTAAGCCGCTGTTTGGCGACAATGGTAGCGGTATGCACGTTCATATGTCCATCTTCGACGGAAGCGAGCCTTTGTTCTATGAAAAAGGAGCATATGCAAACTTAAGTGAAATGGCAATTAACTATATCGGTGGTATCCTTTACCATGCACCAGCTTTGATCGCTTTGACGAACCCAAGCACAAACTCCTTTAAACGTCTAGTTCCTGGTTACGAAGCACCGGTTAACCTTGTATTCTCCAAAGGTAACCGTTCTGCAGCAGTTCGTATTCCAATCGCAGCTGTGACACCTAAAGGTTGTCGTATCGAATTCCGTACACCAGATAGCACAGCTAACCCATACCTTGCTTTCGCAGCAATGTTGATGGCTGGTCTTGACGGTATCAAAAAGAAAATCGATCCACGTGCACTTGGATACGGTCCTTTCGATACTAACATCTATGAAATGTCTGATGCTGAGAAAGCTGAAATCCGCAGCGTTCCTGGTACATTAGACGAAGCTCTTGATGCTCTTGCAGCTGATTCCGACTTCTTGATTGAAGGCGGCGTATTCACACAAGATTTCATCGATAACTACATCGAGTTGAAACGTGGCGAAGCGAAACAAGTTGCAATCCGCATTCACCCGCACGAGTACAACCTGTACTTCGATTGTTAATTCCTAGCCCTTATATGATTTATAATAATGAGCTGCTTCTATCATGGT
Source organism: Paenibacillus sp. 01T422 (assembly GCF_056398785.1). Taxonomy (NCBI): domain Bacteria; kingdom Bacillati; phylum Bacillota; class Bacilli; order Caryophanales; family Paenibacillaceae; genus Paenibacillus; species Paenibacillus sp. 01T422. The sequence goes on from NZ_JBFTQB010000153.1 coordinate 6,652, forward strand.
TTTTCATGGTGGAGGCAGTTTTTTTAATGATAATAATTCCTTTTTGATAATAATTTTAATCTAAATCTGGAAATTTAATGAAAACAAGGTATAATGAAAACATCAATTATTTCTTATTCATTATTATTCCAACCCAGGGAAGGAAGATATTTTATGAGAATTACCCTCATTGCAGGAAGCAACCAGCAAGCAGCTACAAGCACAAGACTTACGGAGTATATCCAGCACTTGGTGCAATCGCATGGACATCAAGCAACACTTATTGATCTGAACAAAACACCGGTACCGTTTTACTCACCGGATGATTCTCATGGAGGCCATGAAGCGCTTGAAAATATGAAGCGTGCGATGCACGAAGCGGATGGCATCGTGTTGGCAACGCCTGAATATCATAGCGGAATCTCTGGTGTTCTGAAAAATGCATTGGATCATCTCGGACAAGATCATTTTAATAATAAAGCCGTACTTTCCGTCAGTTCAGCGGGTGGTTCTGTAGCTGTTAGCTCACTAACTCAGCTGCAAACGATCGTTCGCAATCTTCACGGTATTAACTGCCCGGAGTGGATTTCAATTGGCGGTGATCAACGGAAAAGCTTTCAAACTGGGGTAGCTTACGACGATATTCATCCAGATGTCGATAAACGCGTTCGACGTGTCGTAAATTCTTTCCTCGATTTGACAACAATATTGAACGTTCGACAATAGCTTGTTCGACAAAAATTGATTCAAATTCACATTTTATTTCATAAGAGTAATGCAAGGCGTTCCTGCGCTTTGTATTGCTCTTTTTTTATTGTTAACCAGTGGATAAATGAAAATGTATTTACAAGGATGTTTTGTTCTGCTAAACTGACCACTATCCATTGTTAACCAAAAATAATTAAAATAGGTTAACAATAAAATCTTTTTAGGAGGGATTGTCGTGTCAAGGTCTTACGAACAGCTTGCGGCCCTAAACAAGTCGCACGTTTGGCATCCTTTTACACAAATGAAAGACTACAATAACGAAGATCCTCTCATCATTGAACGTGGAGAAGGCGTTAAGCTTTACGATGTCCAAGGACGCGCCTATTACGATGGGTTTTCGTCTGTTTGGCTGAATGTTCATGGACATAATGTACCGGAGCTTAACCAAGCAATTGCGAACCAATTGGAGCTTGTTGCTCATTCAACTTTGTTAGGTATGGCTAATATCCCCGCAATTGAGCTGGCTGAGCAGCTGGTGAACATCACACCAGATGGATTAAACAAGGTGTTTTATTCGGACTCTGGAGCAACCGGGGTGGAGATCGCGATTAAAATGGCTTTCCAGTACTGGCATAACAAGGGGGCGCATAATAAAAAATCTTTTATCACGATGGGGCAAGCATATCACGGAGATACGATTGGGGCTGTGAGTGTTGGGGCGATCCCGCTTTATCATGAGGTATTTCGTCCAATGTTGTTCAAATCGCATGTTATCCCTTACCCCTATGCTTACCGAAATGAAGGGGGCGCAGAGGGAGCCAAAGAAGCAACTTTAGCTGCTTTGCGGGATTTGCTAGAGGCAAGGGCAGATGAGCTCGCGGCACTTATTGTGGAACCGATTGTCCAAGGAGCCAGTGGAATTGTTGTGATGCCAGAGGGCTGCCTGCGCGAGATGGCTGAGCTGTGTCGTAAGTATGACGTGCTGCTAATTGCGGATGAGGTAGCAACTGGCTTCGGTCGGACGGGGGAAATGTTCGCTTGTGATCTCGAAAACGTAACCCCAGATCTGATGGTGGTAGGCAAGGGACTCACAGGCGGCTACTTGCCTGTAGCGGTAACGCTGGCGACGGATGAGATCTATGGTGCCTTTTATGCGGACTATCACGAGCAGAAAACCTTTTTCCATGGACACTCATACACGGGAAATCCACTCGGTTGTGCTGTAGCCTTGGCCAGCTTAAAGCTTTTTGAAGAGAAAAGCATGTTGGAAGGAGTTCGTTCCAAGGCCGTTTATACTGCCAATGAACTAGCTGCGCTTATAGATAGACCGCACGTCGGTGAAATCCGGCAAAAAGGGTTGATGATTGGAATCGAGCTTGTACGTGATAAAAGTTCACGAGAACCGTACGAGTGGGGAGACCGAATTGGCGTGCGGACGAGTCAGAAAGCCAGAGAACTTGGCATGTTGACGCGGCCGCTTGGCAATGTGATTGTCTTCATTCCGCCTTTGGCCAGCACAGCGTCCGAGCTTAGAGAGATGACGGAGATATTGGCGGAATCCATTATTCAGGTCACGGAAGGATGCGGCGGGCGATGAATAAAGACAGCGCGGAGCCGATCTGTGGTCTCTTCATCACAGGTACGGACACCGGAGTGGGCAAAACGATGGTAACAGCCGCGATAGCAGCGGCGCTTCGTGCGGATGGTTGCCACGCAGGAGTATGGAAGCCTGTGCAGTCAGGCGCATGCCTGGGCAGTGGAGACACGGATGCGGAAAGACTGCTGCAGCTGACGGGAATCAATGAGCGGGCAGACGCCGTAGCGCCATACACTTTTGAAGTGCAACTGGCTCCTATTCTCGCTGCTAGGCAAGCCGGCGTGACCTTAACGCTGCAGGAACTGATCGCCGCGGGCAAGCCGCTTATTGAGCGATACGAG
>NZ_JBFTQB010000154.1:0-9268 GCF_056398785.1 Paenibacillus sp. 01T422
TAGCTGTGGTATACAAGATGGAATCACGGATTGAAATAGGATAGAAAAATAACCGGCTCCTGTGGATCTTAAAGCCTCAACAGAGCTGCTGCTTACTTCATCGATCGACTCCGTGAAAGCGCGGGTCAAAAAGCCAAAGGAGCCAAAGAACAACGCGAAATATCCGGTCAGCACATTTTGGCCAAAAGAAATCAGCAAGATCATCGACCAAGCAGCGACATCAATATTGCGAAATACCGTCGCAATCGATCGGCTTACAAAGCCAAGCATGCCTCCTCTTCCCGTCGTATGGGAGCCTGCGATCGCGAACATCAAGGCAAACAAGGCAGCTACAGTGGTTGCCGCTATAGATACAAGGACGGTCTCTGTTAAGCTGCTGATAATAATGGGCAGCCGTTTCAATGCCTTTTCGTCCGGATAAAAATTACTGAAGGCCCATTCAGCCGCTTTAGGAATCGAGGTAAAACCTTTGATGACATTGTAATTCGTAATCATAATAGCGATAACCGTCAATGCAAGTAAAAAACCGCAAAATAACAGCGTATTCATTCGCTTTCTGGCAAAGAAATCAGGTTGCATAACGACCCTCCAGCTCGTCCTGATGCTCATGAAGCTCCGTGCCGTAAATACTCGCTAACTGTTCGCCATGAATCCCTGTCGAGGGACCGTTGTAAACGATAGCTCCTTTGTTCACGCCAAGTATCCGGTCTGAATATTTCAGCGCCACATCCACTTGATGGAGGTTAACGATAACCGTAATTCCCATGGTGGTAGAAATATTACGCAGATGATCCATAATGACCTTGGAGGCATTCGGATCCAAGGAAGCGATCGGTTCGTCGCAGAGCAGCATTTTGGGATTCTGCACAAGTGCCCTTGCGATCCCAACCCGCTGCTTTTGACCACCGCTCAATTGATCGCATCGCTTATACACTTGTTCTTCCAATCCGAGCGTTTTCAGAATCGCATAGGCTTGATGCTTCTCTTCTTTGGTATAAACCCCAAACACACCTTCCAGTGTGGACTTGTAACCAAGACGCCCGTGCAGGACGTTTTCGATGACCGACAACCTGTTCACTAAATTATAATGTTGGAAGACCATTCCCATCTGAGTTCGCAGCCGTTTCAGACCGCTCCTCTGAAGCTCAAGAATATTACTCCCACTAAATATAATTTCTCCATGACTTGCATCAATCATACGGTTAATACAGCGAAGCAGTGTCGACTTACCGGCCCCTGACGGGCCGATAATCGAAACAAACTCCCCTTCTTTCACAGTAAAATTAACATCTGTTAACGCTCTTGTATCCGTACCATACTGCTTTGATACCTGCTTGAATTCCAATAACGTTGTCATAGTTGCTCCCTTAATCGGTTTGGCATTGTTTCCTACCTTTTAGTTGGACAGCATTCTGACCGGACTGAAGAACCCATCATCCACGGTCAGAAATCTCTCTTTGCCGCTCTTCTGCTTGAACATGCCTGTCTCCTTCGAATCCTTAGGCAGGAAGATCAGAGGATTATTCGTTACCGCATCGGATGTAAATGTATCTACTAATTTCTTCTTGTCTTCTGCGCTTACCGTACCTGTGTTAATGGCAAATGGTTGATTCAATACCGGCGTAACGGAAATCAGCGTAAATTCTTTGCCAATCATCGTGTTAAACGGTTCACTTGCCCCCTGCTTCACTTTATATACCGCTCCAGGCGTGTTGGCCTTGCCTGAGCTCAGCTCGACATAGTTTGCAACGCAAGTATCACAGAAAGCGGCTACATCCGCCTTACCCATCAACAGATTCATCGCCGAACCTTGGTGGGTTCCTCCGAAAAGCACTTCGCTAAAGAAATTATTTTTGCCTCCCAGAATTAAATCATCGACGGTCAAACTTTTAGTCTTCTCTTTTTTGCTAAAATAATTAACGATGCCGGCAGAAGGAATTTTGAATCCGGATGTGGAGGAATTGGATACGAACGAAAACTTTTTGCCTGCGATATTATCAATCGAATAGCCGTCGCCGCTTTTATACGCTTGCTCTTCGCCTTTACGCACGTTTAACCAGCTGTAGTAAACCGCATCCTCCAGCGTCCCTGACTCTCCACTCGGAATGACCAACGGTAGAACCTTTGGGTTCTTTTTATTAGCTTCGACATAACCTTGCGCTCCCGTGTAGACAATGTCCGCACTGCCGCTGGCAATGGCTTCAATGGCAATCGTATAGTCCGTCGTCGTTTTGTGTTCCACTTTTTTACCAGTCGCAGCGGCAACCACTTTGCCGATTTCGTCCCGGGTACTTTTCATTTCTGCACCGGATTCATTGGGATACCACGCAATCGTGAGCGTATCTTTCGTCTTCACAGCTGCCGATCCGTTCTGCGCTTCACCGGCTTTCGTACCGCAACCTGCTGTTACCGCGATCAGTGATAATGAAAGCATAAGCGTTACTATTTTTTTCATTTTAAAAAGCCTCCCTAGTATTTGATCTAACCTACAGCTCTTATAATAGTGAAACGAGGATACGCTCGAGTTCTTCAGGCAATATTTCAACAGGATTATTATCCATTCTTCCCTTCGTGTACGAGAGAGACACCAAATGACGGATTCCTTCAACTGTAGCACCATATTGGCCTAGACGGCTTGACACCCCATAGAGGTTATAAATACTTTGAATGAAATGATCCACTTCATCCACGTTCGCAGCTCCAAATGCTTGCATCAACTTGTCCGGTTCAATTAATGCAGCAAGGTTATGCCTCATAACCGAAGCTAGTGTTAGGCTGGCCGCAATACCATGATCAATCCCATAAAGCATCGTTAGCGGATATGAGATGGAATGGCAAGCTGTTGTTCTCGTGTTGCTAAAAGCCAATCCAGCCAGCAAGCTTGCCAAGGACAACTGTTCTCTCCAAACCAGGTTCTCCGGTTCCTCAATCAATAATGGAAGGGTCTGCCGAATTCGTTCAATCGCTTGAAGCGAGTATACTCTGGTAATGGCATTGGTTTGAACGGACCAGTACGCTTCGGTTGCATGGCACATGGCATCCAGTGCAGTAGCTACGCTTAAACGCAGTGGCATCGTAACGGTCAACTCCGGAAGAATTAATGTTGCGCTCGCATACAGCCGCTCATCGCTCACGGAATATTTGCTGTCGTATTCTTCGTCCCATACCGTTGCCCAACACGTGACCTCAGAGCCTGTTCCCGATGTCGTCGGTATCCCGATCCATGGCGTATAAGAGGGCTCCTCACGGTAACGTTCACTTGTGATCGCTGAGCGAACTTCGTCTACGGTTTGATATGTCTTGCTCTGCAAAGCCGACAACACTTTGGCTGCATCCATGACACTGCCTCCGCCAATCGCCACAATCAGCTCATAGTCGAAAGGCTCGATCTCCTGCTTCAGCTTCAAAATATCCGCCACATTGGGATTATTCAGGGTAACTTCCACCAAGTTAGTTTCTTTCGTGGAAAGCATGTTCATGACGGGCTGTAAACAATTGCTTTTCTCAACGCCCGCCCCCCTCGTAAGCAGCAGAACCCTCTTGATGTCTGGGTAGCGTTTTTTTAATAAATCGGTGAATGCTTCTGCAGAGGCTGCTCCGAAAGATACAGCTACCGGATTGTAAAATTGGTTCATCTCATTACCCTCTCCAAGCCGCTGCGCTCAAGCTCCTCAATCACTGCCGGAAGCTGAGCGATCGATCCGATGATATAGTCTGCCCCTGCTTGCTCAAACGTTAATCTCGTTTGATTCATTCGTTCAGCGAGTTCATCCTCAGACATGCTCTGGGCTTCAGCCTGTGTTAAACCAAGCTCACTGCTTCCTAGAATGACAGCGACCGTCCAAACCCCGGCATTTCTGCCTTCGTGAATATCAGACACCGTATCTCCAACCTTAATGACGGATTTCGGAGGATAGATGCCAAGCTCCGTTAGGTTCTGAAATATCATATACGGATAAGGCCGCCCTGCTTTTACCTGATCAGATGCGATCATGAAGTCTGGTGAGTAACCTTTCCGCTTGGCTTCTGGTACGATGACCTCCATCATGCCTGAGGTGTAACCGGTCGTAGATCCAATGGCTACCCCCGCTTCGCGAAGTTGTTTCACCGTTTCCAAAGCTCCCGGAATCGGATCCGTGTACATTTTCAACGATTCCATCAAAATGGCTTCGAACTGAACATAGAGACGATCAACATCTTCTTTGACAGGTTCCTTCCCGAATGCTGCAACCCATTCGCTCTTTACTCTTTCCATCTGTAAAATAGCTTGAATATGATCCCATTTCAGAAGCCCCATCGGAATTCTTGCTTCCCGAATCATGATCGATACTCCCGCTTCTTCAAAAGTTTGCATAAAGGCATGCATAGGCGCGAAGCAACCGTAATCAATCACGGTTCCAGCCCAATCGAAAATTACTGCTTTAATGCGTTCTTTATACGTCATCGTAACTCCTCATTTCTTGGTGTCTTTTATAGTTCTGATTATAGATGCATATGACGCAAAAACGCAATACATTTTGCAATATTTTACGTGATTTTAACATATATATGCTGTTATATGCTGTTTTTAACACTGGGAAAACATAATAAAAACGCAAGCTAGGATAAGCTTGCGTTTATGATCGAGATATGATGTTTTTTATAGGTGTCCAGCAGGTCCCTATCCATGGAAGAATCCGTTACAATGGAATCAATTTGATCCAATCCGCAAATGTTAAGATAAGAGACGGTTTCGAATTTACTCGAATCCGCCACCACGATCTTCCGCTTGGCGCCCTTCAGCATCGCATTGATGACCTCGGCCTCACCTTGGCGGAAATCAGTCAACCCTTTCTCAAGGGAAATCGCGTTGATACTAATGAATGCAAGGTCGATATTGAAATTCATGATTTCTTCCTCAATGGAGCGCCCATACAAGGAGAACTCCTCATGATTCAAATAACCTCCCGGAATAATGACCGTGAAGCCCTTCTTCTGCGATAAAATATCCGCGATGCGAAGGGAATTTGTTAAGACCGTGAGTTTCTCGAAGCGAACGGCTAGCCGCTTGGCGAGTTCAATATTCGTCGTGCCGGCATTGAGAGAAACCGCTTGATACTCCTTCACCAGCTCCACGGCGTATGTGGCTAGTTCCTGCTTCCTTTCATTTTGCGTAATTTTACGCTTGAGAAACGCTTGATTCGTAGCTAACTCATCTCTTTTGGAAACCGCTCCTCCATGTACGCGCTGAAGCTTGTCCTCTTGCTCCAACCGTTCAAGATCCCTGCGAACCGTATCCAGGGAAACTTGCAAAAGCGATTTCAATTCCACGACGGTGACTTGCCCTTTGGATTCCAGTTCCAATAATATTAATCGATGCCTCTCCGGTGCAAGCATTTCATATCTCCTCCGCGTTTTTGCGTTTTTTAGCTTTCTTTTCCTTCTAAGGTTACCAAAAATACAGCATCGAGTAAATGTTTTTGGAAATTTGAACTCCTAATGGTAGATCTGAGTCTAAGTATTTGTTTCAGGAATCGACACATTAGGGGAGCTAGTATCATGAAGGAAGTCAAACAAAATCATCCACGCTATATGCCTGGATTGGACGGGATCAGGGCACTGTCGGTCCTTGCTGTAATTGCGTATCATCTCAACTGGGGGTGGGCCTCAGGGGGATTCTTAGGGGTAAGTGTGTTTTTTGTTCTCTCCGGTTACCTGATTACGGATATGCTGCTGGAAGAGCGCAAAAATAAAAATCGCATCGATCTGAAAAGGTTTTGGATCCGCCGCATTCGCAGATTGCTTCCAGCGATGTTGTCAATGATCATAGCTGTCGCCGTCTTTCTGGCGATATCGAATCATGCGAGACTCGTTTCCATACAGGGGGACATCTGGTCGGCTGTAACCTATACTAGCAACTGGTACAACATTTTCCACCATGTCTCCTATTTCGAGAGCTTCGGGCCTCCTTCACCGCTCGGGCATCTTTGGTCGCTCGCCATTGAAGAGCAATTTTATTTATTATGGCCTCTGATTATCATTGGCTTGAGTCGTTTCTTTAGTCCCACTCGCGGCAAGTTTGTTTTACTCACCCTCGCTGGTGCCATCATTTCTTATATCGCAATGGTGCTTTTATATGATCCCGGTACTGACCCTAGCCGGGTATATTACGGGACGGATACACGAGCATTCGGGCTTTTGATCGGTGCAGCCCTTGCTTTTATATGCCCTAGCCGTAAACTTCTCGACCCTACCTTACGCAAAAATCGTTCATGGATAAATTTGACAGGTGTCATCGGTCTTCTGGTAGTCATCTACATGTTCCTTAGGACCGGAGAATACGATCAATCGCTATACACCTGTGGTATGCTCGTGCTTTCAATTGCAGTCTCTTTCGTTATTGCAGCTGCAGCAAGTCCCTCTAGCTTTGTTAGCAAAATTCTCGGTTGGAAACCTCTACGCTGGATTGGTGTTCGTTCTTACTCCATTTATCTTTGGCACTATCCAGTGATCGTATTAACAAGTTCGAATAGTCCTAATGCGGATACAAGCTATTTTCTTCAAATGATTCAGTTATTTCTTAGTATCGGATTTGCGGCTTTATCCTACAGCTTCATCGAAACCCCGTTCCGAAGCGGCAATTGGCGCATCTGGACCAAGATTCCCGGATTTCGTTCGGAGGGGCGTGGGACTCTGCTGCAATTTAGGTTCTTTGTTCGACTCACACCGGTCGTCATTCTCGTACTCATCTTCGTTTCCTGCATGTTTAATCGGAGCAGCACAGAAGTAACATTCAATTCCCAAAGCTCGACGAACCCTAATGCGATTTCTTCGCCTTCCGTTCCATTACCGGATGAAACAAGCGGTATCCCGACAGCCTCTCCCGTTGATACAAAACCTGATGTAACTAACGCTGTTCCGACGCCTTCTCCTAAAGGCAAAAATGTCCCTGTTGTTTCGGCAAGCCCTGTCCCGATAGCTTCTCCTTCGCCGGAACAGACGGTTCTTGTCTCGACGCCAACACCTGTAACGGAAAGTTCAGCTGCTTTGACACCCCTTGCCCCTGGTGCAACAAATCAGGATAGGATTACACAGAGTGAGAAGAAGCCTGCCACTTCGACGAACTCATCCGGCGCTTATAAACTGGTTCCGTTAACCCAGAGGGTTACAGCTGTCGGCGATTCTGTCATGTTGGGCGCAGCCCCGGTTTTAGAGAAAATGCTTGAAGGGATTGTCGTAGACGGGAAAATCAGTCGGCAACTGTCGCAGGCTACGGACATTATTAAGCAATTCAAGTCCGATAAGACACTAGGCCAAATTGTTGTCATTCACCTCGGAACGAACGGACCTTTTACATCCGATCAGCTTGATAAGCTTATCGAGACGATTGGGGAAGAGCGGAAAATTGTTCTCATGAATACACGTGTGCCCCGAAAATGGCAAGATACGGTCAATGAAACGTTAGCAGATGCAAGCAAAAAATATGCGAATGTCGAACTTCTCGACTGGTATTCATTAAGTAAAGACAAGCCGGACTGGTTCGCCAGCGATGGCGTTCACTTGACGACCAAAGGCGCTGAAGCTTACTCCAAGTTTATTCTTGATTCTGTTACATCTATAAGAAAGGTATGATATGTAAAAAGCCGGGAATCCTTGTCTGATCAAGGATTCCCGGCTTTTATCGTCACTGTTTTCTATAAAACGGCAACCTATCCAGCGGCACTTCAATCTCCAACTTAGCAGGCCCCGACACGATTGTACCGTCATCTCCAGCCCATGTGCCTATTGGAAAAATGACTTGGCGAGATCGTGCCCCTTTGACGACAACAGGAGCAACTAACAGTGAATGGCCCAGCATAAATTGATCTTGAATCATCTCCAGACCCTCTTCGGGAAAATCATAGGCCATATGACGCAGGATTGGCTCCCCAGTCCGTGAGGCATGCTTAGCAAGATCAAGGATTTCTTCGCCAAAGGCGGCATGAAGTTGAGCTGCTTCTATACAATAGCGCAGATGCTCATCATCCAAAACCCGCCAAGGCGCTGCCGAGAACTGCATCATCGGAAATAAGGCCGAACATTGGGCTGAACGAACAAATAGTTCCGAATCCAACTGGTCAACTGAAAAACTCGTAAATTCGCCTCCGCCGATCATATCCGGGCACGTATACGCATAGCCGAGAAGTCCTTGTGCCAAACCATCCGGAATTAAGCAATCAAGCCCATTATCCTCCCATCTATGCTGCTTGTCTTTCAGCCTTTGGACCAATGGCTGCCCCGCAAGCTTCCAACAAGCGCGATACTCATTGAGCGGATATTTCAATCCGACCTTCGCCCATGCTTCACTATGGCCGTTGCGTGTCGTAATCTCATAACTCCAATCATCCGATTCATAGAACTCTAAATCGCCAGCATCCAACTTAAAGCCATCAATTCCGAATTGGGACTGCAGGGAATCAAGCTGCTCATGAATCCACGCAACGGCTTGGGGATTCGTGCAGTCCAGTACGGCGCTGTATCCGTTCCACCATTTGCGAATCGCCGTCTTCCCCTCGCCATCTTTTAAAAGAATACCCGCCGGTTCCAGTTTACGGAATGTGCTGGAGTCCGGGCTAATAAACGGACAAACCCAAAGCATGACTTTAAATCCCCAGGCATGCAGCTCATCAACCATCTGCTTAGGCTGAGGAAAACGTCCTGGATGAAACGTCCAGGTTCCGTAGGGTTCGTGCCAATTGTCGTCAATCATGATGACGCCAGGCGGCATGCCATTTGCGAGCACATCTCTTGCATATTGCAATACCTTCTCTTGCGTCGGATTATAGAGCAGCTCGATCCACAGGTTGTACTGCGGTGCAGTAAACAGAAGTTCCTCTGGCATTACTGGCACTGTCGGAAAAAACGTGCGGGCCGCATGACGGTATGCTCCTGCTAAAGTCTCATGCCCCTCTTCTACTTTCAGTGTGGCAACCTCGCCGATCACCTTTAGATCCTTATGATCAATCTCAAAAGCGAACGGCTCTTCGCTCCAAACGTATCGGCCTTTACTGGATACAAGCAGTGGGCAAACCTGGTTAGCACCGCTGCTCGCTGCTAAGTCAACACGAAATAACGTTGTGCCGAACGGCATACTCTTTCCGTCCGCGACCCGGCCTCCCCACCAATACTCGTCAGGCAATAATTCAATAACTAACTCATTATTAACCATCCAACATTCACTCCCTCTCTTTATACTCATTGTATCTCCAGAAGTATTGAGGGGACAATCTCAATGTAATGACTTATACTA
>NZ_JBFTQB010000155.1:0-9949 GCF_056398785.1 Paenibacillus sp. 01T422
AACATAAGGAGACAAACCATAGATGGGGTGTAGTGTATGAGAGAAATAGATATTCATCATCTGATGAATCAACTCGGAATTCAGCCTGATCAATTACATAAATGGATGTCTGAACAAGGGACTGCTGGTAAGGGGGAAGGGGCACGTAAAGCCGATCATTATTTGATCACGCCTACTCCTTCGAGCTTCATTTCGATCCCAACACGGAACTCCAATTCGGGATAAAGAGATTGCCATGTATGCCATTCCTCTTCTACTGTTCCAAAGTGATGCGATCGATACTTCAGTCCGAAGCCGAGGGGATCTAAGTTGTTGTCTCGGAATTTTTTCAAAAGCCGCTCCATCTTTACTTCAACGTATTGGCAAACTGCTGCTTCATATTGGGGGAGTTGACTGATTTCGAGCGTACCTGATGTCGATTCTTCAATGACACCTCTCATCTTAATGTGCATATCCACATAGGGTGGTCCACTCTTGGGAATGCGCACGTGATAATTCGAATTGATATTATCCACCGAAACAAAAAACTTGGCACCCTGAAAAGGCGCTCCAATTTCTACTTTATTAATACTTGCCTTTATAATATTAAAAAGTCGAGTTTCACTTGGGTTTAACATGTATTAATGATGAAATGGTTATTAGCCGATTCCACAATAGGAAGAATGGGATCTAATCCTAGTTCTTTTTTTTGCGGTAAAAGTTGAATAAGTACTCGGAAACCACATAACCCGATTCAACCCCTGTCTTACCAAAGCTTAGCAGCAAGGAGTTGCCAGGCATCCTCTCGTGGGAAATTTTTGTTCCCAATACGGCTTCGGCTGAAGGTTGTCCTACAGCAACCCACGACACGAGCTGGATATCTCTGCGACGATTGAGCCAATCTAACTCATTGATGCCATATTCCTTCAGAAACGAATAGCCAAAAATAATAATTTTTGCATGACCGAAATCCAATTCTTTATCGACCTTAGACTTCAGCAATCGAACAGCTTCTGTGATGGAGTCTGCATCCTGGGTAATCAATTCGTATTGAGCTGAACTATAATCGAGGCTGCTTCCAGGAACGGCTAATTTGAGCGAAATCCGGTATTTCATATCTTTTTTTTCAGACTTATCAATCCCAATGGAAACAACGAAAAATCGTTTGTCAATATCCTTGAAGCCGCACCCTCCGCATAGGCACAAAAGCTTTTGGACAACCGTCCGATCTCTAGGCATTCCACGCGTAAGGAGTTGTTCTGATAGCGGAAGCGGATCAGGTTGATATTCGTATCAATATGCTCGCTAAAGCCCGTTTGTGGGCCTTGAATGGTTGCTTCCACTTGAGCATCGCTTAACGCGGCGGCTTTGATTTGTGCGGCATTGAAGAGCAGAATGCGGTCTCTGAGCAAAATGGCGACATGGCCCGCAATAATTTTGTTCAGAGCGTCAACATTGGAGGCAGGTCGGTTGCAGCCTGGAAAAGAGAGTAAATAATTTTCAAACTCGTCTTCCTGTTTCATCTGGAAAAAAGGTTGAATGATCTCGTCCCGGATCAAGCTGCTATCACAAATATTTGTAATAAATAAAATTTCGGCTTGAATATGCGTTGATTGCATCAAACGATGTTCTAAATCGTCGGAAGGGCCCAGTTTATCAAGCAGCCATTGCTTGTTCTGGCTCATTGGATTCAAGGATATCCTTCCTTTCCAAGCAAAGTTTTCCTCTTAGTTTGTCTCTGGAAGGGTAAGCCTATCCATGCCATTAGGAGATCTGGTTTATTTGGGAAGCTATGGGGGGGATTTTTATTGTATGGGGTGGAGGACTTAAAGTAGATTATCCGCGGGAAGCGGGCAGTCCGTTCCTGGGAGGAACGGACCCATACTTCCAGATTCTATTGATTGAGGCCATTATGGATAAAATGGATGACATTGGAAGATTACATGTGTTTTTTCAAAACGATGCGGATCGGACCAGTCCAGTACCTCATTGCTGCATTCCTCGTGTTTCAAAGGTTGCATATGTTATTTATTCCTGTAGATCGTTATGTGTATGCCTTGCTTCCATCTGATCGTAGTGCTGTGACTACCTCTCGCCTGCAGCGGAGGGGGATTTGAACACGACTTGCTTTGCGCAGTATTCGATGATTTCACTTCTACGGACAATACCGATGAACTTGTCGGAATCATCAACGATGGGCACGAAGTTTTGCACTTTGGCCAAATCAATGAGATCCACCATGTCAGCATGGATATGAACCGGTTTGTTTTGCACGCGCAGTGGAACCTCAGAAAGCAAATGGCGGTGGGCATTCTCAAACGAGATGCCTTCCGAATTTTTCATAAACCATAACAAATCGCCTTCGGTGACTGTCCCTACATAATGACCATCGTCAGATAGTATTGGCACCGCGGTATAACGGTGATATTCCATACGCTCAAGTGTTTGACGAAGCGTTGTTTGTAATGTTGTTGTGATAACCTCGGATTTCGGTAAAAGGAAAAAAGCAATATTCATCATTCACACTCCTTAGAGTTTTCATAAGAAAACTGACGTTGCTAGCAAATGCTTGGAGTTTTTCGCAGGAAAACTTTCTTCGTAAGCTAACACTCCTATTGTATCAAAATTTACGAATAGAATCTAAACCTGTGTTGGATGCTACAAGTGAGGTGAACAGAATGAATAGAGCTCTTATAACAGCATTGCTAGGAATTGGTACCGCACAGGCGATCAAAATTCCTCTTACTTATATGACAAAGAAGGAGTGGGATTGGTCGCAACTCATTCAAACCGGTGGAATGCCTAGTTCGCACTCCGCGGGCGTGTCGGCTTTAGCTACTTATATTGCTATGAAAAGAGGGCTTTCCGCAATTGATTTTGCCATTACCTCTGTTTTTGGAGCTGTCGTCATGTATGATGCCATGGGAGTCCGTCATGCAGCAGGGGAAATTGCGATAGAAGTGAATGAAATTGATGAGCAGGTTGAGCGACTAGCTATGCAGCAACCAGGCTTATACCATGCCCGCAGACGTAAAGCTTTGAAAGAGAGGCTTGGGCATTTGCCGCGGGAAGTTTTAGGCGGTGCAATTTTGGGGGTAGCAATTGGCGCTTCCAGCTACATGCTGGAGAAAAAGAGGTAGACTTTGACGCATGTGGACATCTTTTCTTGAATGAGATAAGATCAAGGAATATTCATTGAAAGGAAGAAAGTCCACATGGAAATCATTCGCGTTACGAGTCAAGATCAACTGCAAGAGTGCTTTAAGGTTCGTTTCAAAGTGTTTGTAGACGAGCAGCAAGTGCCAGAACATTTGGAGATGGACGAGAAAGATGAATCGCCTGAAGCCTGCCATCATTTTCTTATTCTAGACGGCGAACAACCTGTAGCCACAGCCCGTTGGCATGAATACCAGCCCCAAACTGCCAAGTTGCAGCGTGTAGCTGTTTTGAAAGAATATAGAGGCCAATCCCTAGGTAAGCAAATTATTCTGGCAATGGAGCAGCAAGCCCGCGAATTGAACTGCACTTCATCTATTCTTGATGCGCAGTGTCAAGCTGAGGGTTTCTATAATCAACTGGGATACCAAGTCATTTCGACAGAACCATTCTACGATGCAGGAATTCTGCACGTAAGAATGAAAAAGCCGCTGTAATTACAGCGGCTTTTTTTACTATGTCGATGTTACTGCGCCAGAGGGAATGTGATGATGAATCGTGTGCCAGTTCCAAGCTCGCTTTCGACCTCCAGCGTTCCTTGGTGATCTTGCGCGATTTTGTAACAGATCGATAGGCCAAGTCCTGTTCCGGATTCTTTCGTCGTGAAGAAGGGGTGGAAGATCTTCTCTAACTGTTCATTCGGAATCCCAGGACCATTATCGGCTATAACGACGGTCACACTTTTGGCATCAGATGTTAATTGCATGTGGACAACACCGTTTTCTTCCATAGCTTCGCAGGCATTTTTTACGATATTGAGCAGTAATTGAATCATTTTATCTTGATCCATCATGACAAGGACGGAATCTGTCGATTCTTTATAATGAATTTGATGGCCGAATCGGGTTGCTTCCGACTCCATCAGTGCAATGACCCTAAGCACACACTCGTGTAGGGAGTAGATCCGGAAATCGATGCTATGCGGTTTGGAGAATTGCAGGAATTCACCGGTTAAATCACTCATACGATCAATTTCTTCCATAATAAGGCTGTACCAATTTTCAATGTTGTAACCGTTTGCTTTCGAAATCTGCAAAAAACCTTTAACCGTTGTAAGCGGGTTCCGTATTTCGTGAGCCATCCCAGAGGCTAATTCGCCGATGACTCTTAGCTTATCGGATCGAAGCATATGTTCTTCGCGTTTTAACCACGATTCGCGTTTCTTTGTAAATAAATTAYTCTCAGCTAATAAGATTAAATCATCTTTCGTCAAGCCATCTAGCGGGTAGGAAGCAATCCCGTAGGTAATTTGTATGCCTGTCAGTTTAGGCAGCTCGGAGTCCAGCTTTAGTTTTAAAGAGGAGGAGGAGGATTGGTCAGCAACTAATGGCATAACCACTGCGAATTCATCACCGCCGTATCTTGCGATAAAAAGAGCATCTTTAAACAAGATTTGGAGGAGCTCTGCCATCTGCTTCAGTATAAAGTTACCAGCCTGAAATCCGCGGGTTGTATTCATCGCTTTCAAATCTGTACAATCAATTAGAATCAAGACCAAACCCTGCTTCTGACGGATGAGCTGCTCAAGCCGGCGATGGGATTCTTCATAATTGTATAGGCCAGTTAGCGAATCCTGCTGCGATAATAAGTAACGTTCTTTCTTCAATCGATCAGCTTGTTTGAGCGTGGAATATGTCGCTTTTGTAAGCAAAGCAACGGTTGTGAAATGCAGCAAGCATTCAAGCGCATAAATCCAAAGCAAGTCATACAGCCCTTTAATAAGATAAACATTGGATAAAAAAATGAGTGCGTAGGAGACGGATAGCGCCCACGATTTTTTGCGATTTTCTTCTGTATAAATATCGTAGAACAGCGTTAGTATGTATAGAGGGAGAATCAAATTTAAATGACCTATGTAATGTAAGAAACCAATGAGCACGATGCGAAGCCATGGCATTACAGCACTTTTTGATTGAAATCGGAAACTTATCATGTACAGTAAAACGAGAAGGATTTGTATAGGAGTGTTAATGGAAGTGTGTAGAACTGTCGTATATAGCATAAAAACAAATGCGTAAGCAAAAAGAATCCAATTGATTATCAAAGTATCATCTCCTGCAAGTTACGATGTCCGGAATAACCACTATTGAGACATGTTCTCTGTCTGTTTACCCAAATCCTGCTTTCAGGTAAAAAGAATAGGAAATAAACACGGATTTTCGCGAAAAAAGAACCTTTAGGGAATTGATATCCAAAGGTTCCATGATGATAATTATTCTGAAAGATCAATGATTTCGTGTTGGACAACGAACTGCATACGGCCGGTTTTGCCAATAAAGTCGCTCATGTTGTCAGCATAATGCATGAGATAGATCCGCTGCTGAATATGCTCTGGTAACGTGAGTAATTCGTCGAGTGTAGCGTGTATGAAGCCTTGACCGCTTAATTGACAATCATGAAAGATGGTGTGGCAGTTTCTTTTATCAATAACCTCGTGAATAAGTAAATCTTCGCTGAATCGGATGTCCGCACTATAGAAGATTCGGTCGTTGATAAACAGAGAGTAGCTAGGTTTGCTGGTAATATGAATTGTGGGCACAAGTTCAATGGTTAAATCAGGACCTATGACAACAGGCACTTGTTCCTCAATCACAATGACGTCAAAATAATCCTCGAGGGAATGAAATCCTTCTTCTGGATTATACATGCCGCCTTTCAAGGTGTTCTCCCACAAGACCTCTGCGATCGCTTTCGTTAGATAAAGCTTTGTTTTCTTCTGATTGCTTTCATATAATAAGCGGAAAGCCATTTCTTCTAATCCGCCAACGTGATCGGCATGAATATGTGAGATCACGATGCCATCGATTTGATCGGGTTGTATCTGTATGTCGTTAAGCGATCTTGGAGTTGTTGAACCACAGTCGATGAGTATATTCATTTCGTTTGAACGGATTAATGCGCTTGTATTATAAAATGTTTTGGCAAAAGCACTGCCGGTTCCCAACATTTGAATTTGCAAACTCATTCAGCCGCCCCCATTTTTCGACAAAAAACATCTTTTTCTAATGTAGCATGGGAGGTTGCTCGATTTCAACAATAATATGTATGACATATAAGCTTAAAATAGGATTTGTACATATTTTTATTTCATTTAAGGTGATGATATTGGGATGATTTGGTATCTAATTGGAGCGCTAATCGTGACGATTGGCTTGATTCTGGTGGGCATTTCTACCTATGTAGGCTGGCAGCTAACACATCCGAAACGAAAGATCGTCGATGAGTTCCCTGAGCCATATGGCTTGCAGAAGCAGGATATTACATTTCCTAGTCAGTCACAGGATGTTGCCTTGGATGGATGGTTTTTCGAATCTCCTTCCGCACCAGCTGGAGAGCTAGCAACGACGGTCATTATGTCACACGGATATGCGGGTACACGATTGGAAAAGGGACTGCCAGCGCTTGCCTTAGCGAAGGTCATTGTTGATGACGGCTATCATGTGCTTATGTTTGATTTTCGCAATTCGGGCAACTCCGGAGGCAATTTGACGACTGTCGGCTATCTGGAGAAGCAGGATGTACTGGGCGCAATTAAGTGGGTGCAGGAGAATGTCCCTAGTAAAATTTGTTTGCTTGGTTTCTCGATGGGAGGAAGCACGTCACTTCTAGCTGCAGCAGAAGAGCCAGCGGTTGTGGGGGTCATTACTGATAGTGCTTTTAGCCAGTTAAGCCCGTACTTGCGAGATAACTTGCCGGTGTGGTCGAACCTGCCTAGATTTCCGTTCACACCTTTGATCTTGGGCATTTTGCCAAGGTTGATAGGAATCAATCCCAGGCATGTAGATGCGCTTGCGGCTGTCGACCATATCTATCCTAGACCGATTCTGTTCATTCACAGCAAGGATGATGATGCGATTCCCTGGTCGAATAGTGAAGCGATGTGGCGTCGGCATCCGGACGTTTTTGAGCTGTGGCTCACACAAAAAGCGGGGCATGTCGGTTCTTATCGAATGCAGCCAGAGGCATATAGCCAACGCGTTCTATCATTTTTATCAAAATTATAAAATCATCGCAACTCTTTTTAACCTTCGGAGTATAAAGATGCAGACATAAAGTTTACTAACGAGAGCTGGAGGTTATTTAAAATGAAAGTTGTTCAGCGGATATTTACGTTGATGCTGGTGTTTTTTGTTCTAAGCACGGCTGCAGTGGTGGCCTCATCGATATGGGGGGATTTTAAGGGTTACAACATTGCACGTCTGATCGTCAACGATACGACATCGGAGTTCGCGGATTCGGATGTTCCGCCACTTATCGTTGATGGGAGTACCGTTTTACCTTTACGTGCTGTTAGCGATGCGTTGCAAGCGTTGGTGAAATGGGATAATTCCAACAAGACAGCCTATTTGTACAAACCGAACGTGCACTTGTTCTTTACAACGGAAGTACGGAAAGACTCTGCCATCGTTCCATTTGGCGTTGTTGAACGTGGTAAGCAAGCGGATTTTATTGTGTTTGCACAAGTCGATAATTTGAAAACAAGCATTAATTCTGTCAAAGTATCTATTATTTCGCCAAGCGGCAAGAGTGTGGTTACACCTGTCGTGAAATCCATCACTGACGCCAAGGAGTCTTTCTGGCTGAAGGTACCATTGTATGGTGTTGCTTTTGATGAAGCAGGTACTTATGTTGTTAAATTTGCAATGCAAGCGACAGGCGCTACCGATTATTCCGTCGTTTCCGAGAAACAGATTCAATCCGAATAGGATAAGCTTGCGAGAAAGTGGTTTGACCTCTGAATATGAAAATGTTAGGATGATTACGTAACTAATTATTCGACGAAATGAGGTTCTGCCTGTGAGCGATGAGAAGCACGATCATGTACACGGCCCGGACTGTGACCACGATCACGAGCATGGGGAAGATGTTTTTATCGTAACGGACGAGAACGGTGAAGAGCACGAGATGGTTATGGTGTATACCTTCCAATCTCAAGAGCAAGCTTATGCGGTATTGCTTGATCGCAATGATCCTGAAGCGGACGGCGTAATTTTCCGTGTTGAGGAAGATGGCGATGACGCTTTCCTAGTCAACATTGAGGATGAAGAAGAATGGGAACGCGTAGTGACCATTTACAATGACATCGTAGCTCAAGAAGGCGAAGAATAAGAGCTATACATAAGAAAGGGCTGTCCTTTAAGTAGTTAATCTACTAAAGGGCAGCCCTTTCACTATCATATAAAACGGGGCTGTCCTAGAGGTTTAGTAAAACCTTCTGGGACAGCCCCGTTCGTGTAAGATTTCATTTTCGAGGATTGAAGTACATGATTCTGCCGTTAAATAGATGAAGTTCAGCTTTAAGCAACTTGCCAAGGTATTTGCAAAACTCATTGCCTTTGCTCTTGTCGCCATGTGTGGCGTCGTCAGGCAATACGACTTGGACATAATGCCGATCTTCCTCTTGATTCTTCTCGCTGCCGACACCAATCACAATATATTTGTATAAAGGATTGATACCTTTCAGATAGAACCATTTACCTTCGCCTTCCGGCTTGGTCTCAATGGTATAAGGGAATCCGGCCTCGTCATATTCCCAGCCAAGCTGCTTGGCTGTT
The DNA here is from genome assembly GCF_056398785.1 of Paenibacillus sp. 01T422. NCBI lineage: Bacteria > Bacillati > Bacillota > Bacilli > Caryophanales > Paenibacillaceae > Paenibacillus > Paenibacillus sp. 01T422. Next base: position 8,751 of record NZ_JBFTQB010000155.1, read on the forward strand.
AGACTGAGCTGCTCACGGTAATGCAGAAGCCTGTCCTTCAGTTCATCCAAAGTGAGTGCGGGTACTTGGGAGCCTGTTACGAATTTAATATAAGCGCTTTGAGCCATTCCTTGTTCACCTCATTCGCTAAACATCACCAACATCATAGCATCATGTAAACGGTTTTACAATAACTACCTGCACTCAAAAGTCTAGAATATCGCTTGCGTCTCAACGATAACTTTGACATTTTGAACACTGCGGTCCTCAGGACCTTTGACTGGAAGTCCGACCTCAACATGCTCGACGATGTAATCAATAAGCTCTTGCGTGATGACTTCACCTGGAAGTAAAATCGGAATCCCTGGTGGGTATACATAGATGAACTCAGCGATGATACGGTCTGCGGAATCTTTGAATGGCAGAATTTCGGTCTCGCCATAGAAAGCATCGCGAGGCGTCAGCGTCAATTGCGGAATAGCAGGGACTTTAATGACAACTTCTTTAACTTAGCGATGCCAGCAAAATGTAAGACGTGGAAGTCGTCGTAAGCATGGAGATAATCGTTTGGATCCGCTTCGGATTTACGCGATTTCCTTTCACGTTCAAGACGGAACTTTGCGTCATGGACCCGCCTAGCTTATGAACGCTAGTTGCTGCCATATCGGCGCCTGCTTCCATAGCAGACATCGGCAATTTGTCATGGAAATGAATGAGCACGCCATGCGCTTCATCAACAAGGACAGGCATGTTGTAGCTGTGTACCAGGTCAACAATCTCTTTGAGATCCGTGCATACGCCATAGTAAGTCGGGTTGATGACCAATACGGCTTTGGCATCAGGATGCTTCTCAAGCGCTCTACGGACAGAACGAGTAGGAATACCGTGGTCGATTCCTAAGTTTTTGTCACGTGCTGGTTGGATAAACACGGGCTTAGCGCCAACGAAAATAATCGCGGCAAGAACGGATTTATGTACATTTCGCGGGACGATAATTTTATCGCCTTCGGAGCAGACTGTCATGATCATCGTCATGATCGCTCCGCTTGTTCCTTGTACGGAGAAGAACGTATGGTCGGCGCCGTAGGCGTCCGCAGCCAACTTCTGGGCTTCCTCAATGACACCCATCGGTTGATGGAGATCATCCAGCGGTGCTATATTGATGAGATCGATGGACAGGGCATTGTCTCCAATAAAGGAACGAAATTCCGGGTCCATGC
>NZ_JBFTQB010000156.1:0-9235 GCF_056398785.1 Paenibacillus sp. 01T422
GACTCTAGGGAACCGGCATCCACCTCGTCACCTGTCATCACCATAAACTTTGAATTCGGGTAATGATCAAGACCTTGCTTAAGCGTGTCCGCAAAAACTTCATAATCATGCGAATTCGAACCCTGTGAATCCGTCATGTACAGGAATTCATAATCATTTTCAATGAGTGATTCCGTTGTGAAGCTGCCTGTGTCGCTCCAGTTGCCGTCGCTTCCCACCCGGTATTTATAGGCAGTTCCTGGCGTTAATCCTTCTGCCAGTGCCTTATGGCTAATAAATGAACCATTCGTGGAGCTCGTAATTTTGAGATTCAAAATTTTGGTTTCTTCTGGTTTTCCAATGAAACGTTTCACATCAGGTGTGCCAAAAGCTTTATCTGCTGGTACAACCTCAACAATACTATCTGCTATGTTAGCCGGTGCATTATCCGGTTTTTCATAGCTTGTATACCAAGCGAACGAACGCTTCGTTTTGGGACTTCCGTTGAAGGACATCGCAATGGCAATTGGGGAGTAATTAGCCACATCGTTCACAGGGATGTACATAAAACTCCCAACAACCGTTCCATCTGCAAATTGCAAATTTGCTTGTCCATCATATGAAATCTTAACAACCTGATTAGGTTTAATGTTCATCGCCAAATTTATCTTAAGAGCAGATGGGGTACTGCCTAATTCAACGCTTTGAACCTGAATGGGCAGATCATCAGCCGTAACCAACAAGTGAGCCCCTAGGGAAGCTGGCAAATTAACCATATCTGAGGACAGCGTAAGATAAGCGCTAGAACCATCTTTTAGAACGTTTCCTGCGATAGGTCCTGTGTAATTCTGCGGCAAGTAGAACACATTGCTCGGCACGATAATCTTGGCCATATTTGGCGTCGACCAACGCAGATACAGATTGGAACCGCCTGAATCCTCAAAGTATTCAATTTTGAAATTGTATTTCTTTCCACCTTCCAAGGAAATCACATTGCCTGTTTGCTCCTTGTCCCAGTCATTCACCCAGTGATCAATCACGATCTTATCATCGACCCACAGACGAAATCCGTTGTCACCCATCATGTAAAATGTATAATCTCCCGATTGCGGTGGCATAATTTGCGCCGTCCAGCGAACATTGGCGTGGTCCTGTTGACCAGTCCAAGATTGCAGTACAGGATCCAAATTTGTGAAATTAATCTGAGGATCTACCGTTGTTGCTTTGTAATCTCCGAAGCTAAAATCGCTATTTCCAAGGTAATATTCACCAAGCAATCCCTGATTACTGCCAGACGCTAACGGAGTAACCACAGGAGCAAGAGGTTTCGTTTCTACAAATCCAAAAGCCTGGAATTCATAAATATTCGCTGCGTATTCACCAGTCGTTAGATCTGCACTTCCCGGGTCCGTAATGTTCAGCTTAAAATATCTTGCTGTAACCGGTGAGCTCAAATTGTGGGTTGTTAGACCATATGTATTATCTGTAACCGTTACKACAGGAGTCCAGTGCACATCATCTTCACTGGTTTCAATCGTATAGTCCCGGGTATTGTAGATGTCAGGCTCTCCACTATAACCGGCATGCGCAAGTACAAACTGATGGACAGTAGCTTCTGCGCCTGCATCAACCTTCAGCCAATACGGATTTTGCTGACCAGGCTGATTCGTATCCCCCTTGTAAACCCAGTTGCTTGCTGGATTACCGTCAATCGCATGTGCTGGGGCAGCATTATTAGACACATACCCATTCGCGGATGCAGTAACTCCTGCTGTGGCAAAGACGTTCGTGGCATCTGGCTGTGCATAGGCTGGTTGCGCAGGAGCAATACCTGCTGAGAACAACGAGGTCACAATCATGACCGCTGCAAGCACACGAGATGTCAACGTGATACTCTTTTTCACTATTTTCCCTCCTAGATAAAAATGTTTTTTTTCCTAACGGTACTATACGGTCAATTAATCTAACATTCAATGTTTTTTGGGGCAATTAACCATGTAGTTATTGTAAAAGCGATAATGCTTAATTCGGTAAAATTGCTTTATTTTTCCTGAAAGCGTTAAGCATTTTATCTTCCTTTTGTTAAAAGATGGCGTAAAATGGATGATACATTCTGCATGAAACGTGCATTTTGTTTTCAATAAAACGCTATCATCTCAATAGCAATGGCACTTCTTCTTTTCCACCTTTTACATACGCTTTTGGGAAAAATATTATCCATTTTTAGCGTAAACGAAATGTAAATGTATTTTCTTTATCGCTCTGAATCAGCATCTGATTGGCTTTTTTCACCATACAGCCAACCAAACGCAAATAAGGCTATCCCCAGCCATAACGAAATAGCTGAAGGATAGCCTACTAACTAATTATTTAGCGAAAAGTTTTTCTGCCGCATCAAGCGCCATTTTGTTTCCAATGGCCGAGTAATCAAGCCAAGGCTGATCGGCAATCGGGTAAATGTGACCCGCTTTAACTGCTTTAAGCCCTTTCCAAATCGGGTTGGTGGATAGCTGCTCGAAGAGTTTCTTGGCCCCATCCTCATTGTTCACAATAACAAAAATCGCGTCCGCATCATAGTCAGGAAGAACTTCCTGTGAAATCGTTTCGTAAGCTTTGTCGATCTTCTCCACACCTTTGGCTGGCTTCAAACCTAGGTCTGTGAACAGAAGCGGTCCGAGCGGACGTTTCATCCCCATAACACGCAGTTCTTTCGCTGTTACACGAATCGCCATTGCAGTCCCGTCGCCAATCTTAGCATTAATAAGACCTTTTACATTCGCAGCCTGTTTCTCGTAATCCTTGATGTACGTTTCGGCTTGCTGCTCTCGGTTTACAAGTTTACCGATTTTCTTCAAATGATCGCGCCATGTGCCTTCATCTAGGTTAAACATTTCTGATTTGGCAATTTTCTCATACTTCGCGACATCCTTACCTGAGAATGCCTCATCCAAATAAATGACTTCAGGCTTCAAGGAAAGGAGGGCTTCCATATCAGGTTCAGCTACAACGCCCAGCTTCTTAGTGTTCTGTAAACGGTCAGCAACGTGTGGCAGAAAGGCTTTAAGATCTCCGCCCATGACGGAACCTACAGGCGTAATGCCTAGCGCAAGCAAGTCATTCGTTAAATGAATGGACAGCGACGCAATACGTGGTTCTTTCTCTACTGGCTTAGTTGTACTCGTCACAGCAGCAGCAGAAGCAGCAGGTGCGGCTGATGCGGCAGGCGCTGATGCTTTAGGTGCAGCAGATTGACCGCATGCTGTCAGGACGAATAAGGAACTGATCATACTTAGGACGACCATATTTTTCTTTTTCACAATAAAAACCCCTTTATTATTTACGTTTTCGTTATTTCGTTCTGGCAAGCAGAAATAAAAAGTACGGAGCTCCAACAGCAGCTACAACAATACCTGCGGGGATTGCGTTAGGCTGAAAGATCGAGCGTCCAATCGTGTCGGAGGCCACCAAGATGACGAGACCTACCAGGCCCGCAATCGGCAGARCATGCTGATACATCGGTCCAACCAATCGGCGAGCCAGATGCGGCGCCACCAAGCCAAGAAAACCAATACCACCGGTCATTGCCACGCTTGCGCTCGACAAGGCAACTGCCGTCAGCAGAAGCAGCAAGCGTTCGCGACTCACGGCAATGCCAAGCCCCGAGGTCGTTTCATCCCCCAGTGAAAAGGAATTCAGAATTTTCCACTTGGTTAATGCGAAAGGAACGAACAAGCCAATCCATGGGAGAAGCGCAATGACATGCACCCAATCTCTCCCCCACACGTTGCCTACCAGCCATCTAGCTGTAAAACTATACGTCGCTTCATCTAACCGCAGCGACAGAAAGAGGGTCATAGCGCTAAAGCCTGCTGCAACGGCAATGCCAACAAGTATCAACCGTATTGGCACAATCCCTTTGTACCGGTCATAGGCTAAGGCCATAATCAAGATAGCCGTTATGACGCCCCCGGCAAAGGCGAAAATCGGGATAAGCAAGGTCGGTGTCCCCTTCATGGAATGAAAGAAACTGACGAATACAATTAAACCTAATGCAGCACCCGAATGAAGTCCCAGAATCCCCGGATCGGCTAAACCATTACGGGTTATTCCCTGCAAAAGAGCGCCGGATATGCCTAGACCGATACCTGCCAGCATTGTAATAAGAATCCGTGGCAAGCGATACTCGAATAAGACGAGCTGATTGTCTGTGCTGCCATAACCTAGAAAGGTTTGCCAAACTTCAACTGGCGAAAGCCGAATCGAGCCTGTGTTCAGACTAATCAAGATCACAACCAAGCTTATAAGAAGCAGACAGCTGCCGACCCAGATGCTCCTGTTTTTGCGATCAATAGGGCGAGATGATTTCACGACAAACTCCTCCTCTCTTTCCGGGCCAAGTACAGAAAGAAGGGAACGCCTACCAAAGCAATCATTAAGGAGATGGCCAATTCTTTGGGAGGATGAACCATCCGTGCGCCTAAATCAGCAATCACCAGCAGAATCGCTCCAAGCAAAGATGAAAGCGGAATGATGAAACGATAGTCCACTCCAACGAGTTTTCTAGCGATGTGCGGGATAACCAGACCCACGAATCCAATGGATCCTACAGCTGAAACCCCTACACCGGCAAGAATGATCGCCAGAACAATACCCAGCAAGCGAATTCTGTTTGTTTTGACCCCTAAACCTGCGGAAACGTCCTCGCCCAGCGATATCAGCGAAACGGATCGACTTATCATCACAGCTCCTGCAATCGCCAAAAGAATAATAGGCACAAGCAGTTTGACATGCTGCCACTTCACTCCTGCAACACCACCGRCATACCAGAAGGCAAGATCCTGGCTAAGGTCATAATAGATGGCCACACCCGTACTCAGTGAATGCAGTAAAGCCGCTACCACAGAGCCTGCAATTGTTAGACGGACTGGGGTTAGACCACCAGGCGTCGATGAGCCTAGCAAGAAAATGAAACCTGTGCTGAGCGCTGCCCCGAGAAATGAGACCACCATGAGACTCGAATAGGGCAGATTCGGGAAAAATGCAAAGCTTAGAGCAACCATGAAGGCTGAGCCGGCATTGATACCCAGAATACCGGAATCAGCTAAAGGATTGCGGGTTATTCCTTGCATCAACGCACCTGCTACCGCAAAGCCAGCTCCGATAATCGCCGCACCTAGAACACGTGGTAAACGTAATTCATGAATAATCTGATGCGTAGTTAACTCCGAATTATAATGAAATACGGCTGACCATACCGTTTGCAGCGTCATATCTTTAGCCCCAAACGAAATCGCTGTAAACATGATGATTAATAAGGCGAGAATGGCAATGAAGCAAATCAATCCATATGTAATTCTTTTCATGCCCCAAAGACCCAACTTCCTGGATGTGATCTGACTCTCTCATTAATATTGATAATCATTATCAATAAATTCATTATAGAAATCTCTCCTGCATTCGTCCATGACATATTCATAGATTTTATCCTTGGATTATTTTCATATTGACGGGTGAAGTAGTAAGCGAGGATCCACTTAGCATGGAYACCGCCTTCTCCAAAAGCTGCTGTATCGCTTGCGGCGCATAGACCATCCATTCATCCCACTGAAGCATGAAATACCGCCCCTGCCTAATGGCCGGATGACGCTGCCAAACAGAGTCCGTCATAATTTGCTGCGTAAGCTTAGAAGATGCTTGCTTCGTGGAATTCAAGAAGATGACATAGTCTGACTCATACTCCGTCATATCCTCCGGCGTTACGTTAATCCAGTTGAAGTTCGTGCCCTCTCGATGTTGATTAAGTTTGTTGGCAATCAGACTAGGAGGTGATAATTGTAAAGATCGATAGAAAATATGCCCAACATTTCTGGCGCCATACAATCTCATTTCTGTGTTCATCAAACGGCATATCGCAACAGTTGGACTGCCGAACTTCTTGTTCACTTGTTTCTTGGCTTGCTCGGCTTTGTAGGCATGGCGCTCAATCCACTCTCTAGCCAACTGCCTGCGATCGACAAGCCCAGCAATTACTTCCAAATGATCAAAGACATCTTGCGATGCCCAAGGAACGGAAATGATAGGAGCAATATCCCCAATATGTTCTCTCGCTTTCAAAACAACGTTCTCTTTACACAGGATAAGACCCGGCTGCGCTTCGAGAAAAGCCTTTCTGCCTATTTCCCAAGAGTCCGCAGCGTGAAGCGGCAACGTCAGCGAAATCGTTTCGGTTGGCAAATACTTCTTACGGTGAAATTGGGCTGCACTCGGAACAATACCTAAAGTCAGCAAGTGATCTGTATACGGGTACGATAGCGAAACGATATTGGTTAGTGGCTCATTCGCATACTGTGTGGGGGCAGATCCGGAATTCTCTTTGAAGCGGCGGCTAAAATAAAACTCATCCCGATAACCTACGCGTCCGCTCAAATCTCGTATCTGCGGTGCAGAGACAAGCAGAATTTCCTTCGCCTTATTCATGCGTACCTGGGTGAGAAATTCAATCGGTGATTTATTCATTTTTTGCTTAAAACGCTGCGAATAATAAGCTGGATGCATCCCCGCGATCTCAGCAAGCTTGTCTAGATTGATGTCGGTATGGTAAGCATCCTGCATGTATTGAATCGTAAGCTGTAGCGATGCGTCAGCATCTTTCGACGTTGCGATTGAAGGCGGCTGGTCCTTCAGAATCAACTCCACCAAAGCGTATAAATACTGCTGCCGCAAGTGCTCCCTTACGCTGGAATCCCCATAGGCGGAGGCAAGCAGCTGTATTTTACGCTGAAAAAGAAGCAAATCCGTCTGCAGGCTCCCCTGTACGGGAAAATGAAGCTCTCTATCATAAACTCTACGTGATTGCGTATTTTCCTTGATTCGAAACAGATTGAATTGTAGCTGATAGATCAAACTATTCGCATTGCCTGACAAGTTCAGCGCTTGGACACTCATGCCAGGCAGCAGCAAACAGAGTGTTTTCCCATGAATCGGAATTTCATTCTGATTTATTTGAAGCTGGCCTCTCATCTTAACAAAAAAAAGCAATGTGTGATGAGCTGTTTCCTCTGCCATCCGTTTCCACTCGGCTATGTCCATTATAACTTCAAGCTTGACCAGCTCAAGCAATGTCCCTTCTAAATACACATTGTGGTCCGTTTCACGATTCACTCCGAATCCCTCCCGTGCAAGTGATAACCATTCTCACAATAATATACCACAAAAAATAGAGCTTCGCTGATGTATAAAACTTCCATCARAGTTAAAAGTAAAAACCGCCAGGCAAATTTCCTCCTGACGGTTCTTTTGATTGTCGTGATCGATGGTGCTCGGATGAGCGCATGAATGCCGCGGCCTTAAATGCAGGAACTCAAGTGCCTTATTTAGGCAAAAAACGAACCTTCGAGAGTTGGAGCGGAACTACAGGCACTTATTTCGCCCCCTTGCTTGGCACATTTCCAGGTGAAAATTGGCAAAATAGCGGATCGTAGATCCCCTAGATCCGGAAATCGTCCCCTTTTCACCAAAATAGCGGACTATAGTTCCTCCTCCCCAAAACCTACACGCAAAAAAACCTAGCGAAAAATCGCTAGGTCCTTATCGCCGTCTCATTTACTCCAACTTCTCATATTCACCTTTCGTCAAGCCAAATATGAACTCATCAGAATGCTGCCCTTCGTGAAAATCATATTCCGCAGCCGTCCCTCTTGAACAAACCCAAGCCGCCCATGCAGCGTCACGTCTTCGATCAATATTTGCGTGTAGTAACATCCCGTTTAGCCGTTTCCTGAGAGAAAATACTTTCCGCCGTAATAATATTCACCGGAATTTCCTTGCCAGCGACAAGTTCCTTGGCCGCTTTGATGATTTGTGGTCCCAGCAAGGGATTGCACTCCACGGACATGTTTAGCTTCCCAGCAAGCATAGCTTGAAAAGCAAGCTTCGTGGCATCCACGGAAATGACGATGATGTCTTTGCCTGGCTTCAGGCCCATCTGTTCAATCGCCTTAATTGCGCCAAGTGCCATATCATCGTTATGCGCAAAAACAACCTGCGGTATCGTTCCCTGTTTAAGTACTTTACTCATTAACTGCTGACCGCTTTCCGTCGTGAAATCGCCGACTTCCGAAGCTATCACGCGAAATCCTGCATTCTGAGTGAGTACTTCTTCAAAGCCTTGTCTACGCTCAATGGCAGGTGCCGAGCCTGCCGTTCCTTGAAGTTCGACAATTTTGGTTTCCCCGGACACAGGTTTGTGCTCCACAAGCCATCTAGCAGYTCGCCGTCCCTCTTCAACGAAATCCGAACCAATGAACGTCGTCCATAAGGAATCATCTTCCAGCTTCACTTTTCGATCCGTCAAAATGACCGGTATGCCAGCTACCTTGGCTTCCGCTAAGACGTCGTCCCAGCCGGACTCAACGATTGGCGTGAAGGCAATAACGTCCACCTTTTGCTGAATAAAATTCCGAATTATCTCGATTTGCTTGTCTTGACTGCCTTCCGCATTTTGCATGATAAGGTCGATACCAAGGTCTTGACCCGCCGCATTCTTGATGGATTCAGTATTGGCCGCCCGCCAACTGCTTTCAGAGCCTACAACCGCTACACCCAACTTCATCTTTTTCGTGCTCACACTCATATGAGAAGCAATCTGCTTCAAGTTAGGGCCACTGGCTGCCCCTAATTCTCTGGTATTTTTTTGCGTAATAACATGACTTGGCAAAATGATCTTTTTGGGAATGACCTTCTCACGGTTAAGAATATCGAGTGCATATTGAATTGACTCTCTTCCCCCTGTTGGGCTCGTAACCGTCCCGCTAAGAACACCTTGTTTAACTAAATCAAATCCCCCATTCACCGTATCCAGTCCATCAATACCGATGATTTGCACATTGCTTAAACCTAAGGCATCAATCGCCCGATATGCGCCAAGCGCCATGGCATCACTATGCGCAAATACAAGCCTAATCTCTGGAGAGCTTGGTAAAATTCGCTTCAACTCGTCCTCTGTCCGATCTCGCTGCCAGTCACCGACAATCACTTTATCGACCTGAATGGACGGTGATTGCGATAAGTAATCTCGGAAACCACGGCTCGTTTCTTCAACCGATCTAGAGCTGACGGCGCCTTTTATTTCCACTACATCAGCTGTAGAGCCACCGAGCAAGTCAGCAGCTAATTTCCCTGATTTTTTGCCAATCGACAGATTATCCGACCCAATAAAGAGGGAGTAATCATAGCCGGTAACACCGCGACCAAGAAC
>NZ_JBFTQB010000157.1:0-9221 GCF_056398785.1 Paenibacillus sp. 01T422
GTCAGGTACAGGCATATTCGTCCATTTTGCACCGCCATCCACGGTATGAGCATTCCCGCTGAATGCTTCCCCCTTCGAAACAAAATGAAAGAATGCGGCGTTCGGCATTTTACCAACAGATGCCCAATGTTGGCCTCCATCTTTGGTGCTCAGCAAGCTGCCCTCCGTCCCGACACTCGCCCAAGCTTCTTTGCCATTCAGAGCAAATAACTGTTTGACATCACCTTTGCCTTCATATTGAACCTGCCACTTTGCACCGCTGTCATCCGTATGAGCAATCCAGCCATTACCACCTATCCAGCCGGATTTGGCATCCGCCAAACGGACAGCCGTCACCCCAGTCATAGCAACTTTCGATGGTTTATCACTGGTTCCTGCTACAGGTGTCCCAGAGGGAGTTGTTGTTTGATCCGTTGGTTGTACGGTTGGTTGCTCGGACGGTTGTGAGGTTGCAGTCGCTGTCGACTGCGGAGAATCGGAAACATTCACAGCTCCATTCGTTGTTCCAGACGACTGACACCCAGTAAGCGTCATAACAGCTAAAGCCACAATAGGTACATATTTTCTCAACATTATCTTCACTCCTTCCATTTCTTGTACTGCGCCACTCTTCCCTATAGACGTACCTTCACATAAAAAAGTTGATAGTAGGGACAGGGTGTCTACACCCAAATTAATACCCAAATTTAGTATGTCCTACACAAAGCAATTCATTGGCTGATTCTTACAAAATAATAAATTAGGCATGACTCATCTTCTTTACGAATACAATCCAATCAAGGAGGGGGGACTTTATTACGGAAAGGAAGAGGATCGGTTGAGATTCATATGGGGTAAAAAAGAACTAACCTTAATGATCATTCCGGGCGCCAACCGCCGTACCGTAAGATTCAAGCTTCCGCACAGTAGCTTGTACATTGTGCCTAGCGTGATCCTGCTCGTGCTGATTGGTTTTTTTGTCACGATTTACTTTATGAATACCTACTCCCATCAAACGAAAGAAAACTTGCAGCGAACGTTCGATGGACAAGAACGCCAACTAGTTAATCAAATTACACTTAAAGATAATGAACTTGAGCAGCTACAAGCTAATTTGATTGACTTATCCCAGCAAGCAGATGAGTTTAAGGGCAAGCTCGAAGAAATTAAGAAACTGGATCACGTCATACAGTTGATGAGCCAGTCAGAAGAACCAAACAGGACAAGCAAAAAGCTATCCGCTTTAAGTGACTCCGCCTCCAACTCAGATGTTGGAGGCAACGAAGTCCCGGTCACTTCACAGGAAGTGACTCAGCTTGTTAGCAGCACCAAACAGGGGCTTTCTAACTTAGTCGGGGATATTAACGCGCTGCTTATTAATCTCAGCGAGTCGGAAGCACGATTGAAGGAAGCCGACTATTTGCGGAGCATCACGCCAACCCTCTGGCCCATCACGACGCATAGTCTTACTTCTGGCTTCGGCATTCGCAGAGATCCCTTCACTGGCAAGCCATCCATGCATACGGGCCTTGACCTCGACGGCGAGTTAGGTGATCCCGTCTATGCGACTGCTTCAGGCAAAGTGATCGAAGCCAGCTTCGACAGTGAATACGGCAACCGTATCATTGTCGATCATTCGCGTGGCATTCAAACCGGTTATATGCATCTGAATAAAATGCTCGTCAAACGCGGAGAATCAGTAACAAAAGGTCAACTGATCGGCCAACTTGGTTCCACAGGACGAAGCACGGGTTCTCATCTGCATTACGAGGTACAGAAAAACCGTGTCCCCATTGACCCAACCCCTTATCTAATAAGCAATAGAAAGGATGAACGCTAATGCTCGGAAGCTCAAAATCGAAGCGCATTGATACGAAAACAACGGACACGTTAATCGGGGGCAGTACCATCTGCGAAGGTAAAATCATGTCCGAAGCCAGCCTTCGTATCGAAGGACAACTGCATGGTGACATTGAATGTGCAGGCGATATTACGATWGGCGAAAATGCTGTCGTCCAATCCAACATCCAAGCGCGCGACGTCATTATTGCCGGCAAAGTGAAAGGCAACATCCAGACCAAAGGCAAGCTCATCGTCACCAGCTCCGGCGTGCTGGTGGGCAACATCGATGTCCGCTCCTTCATTATTCAGGAGGGCGGGATATTCCAAGGCAGCAGCGTGATGCAGATCGCAGCGGTGAGCGACAAAGGCGGCAGCAGCGGCGGCAAGGTCATCGATGCACAGGCGCATAAGCAGCAGAAAAACGAGCAGCAAGCTGCTTCTGGCGGAAATTAATAAGGACTGTCCCCCAAAGAAACTTGCTTCTTTGGGGGACAGTCCTTATTTGTGTGTGTCCGAAAGACCCCAATGGGTACCGTTCTCTCGGGACCGAGCATCCGATTCGATGAATCACTTGTACTTAGCGCCGATTCCTCACGTTATATTCCGCGATTGCTCGGCTTTTGGGAAAGTAACTGCGGTTTCTACCGCTAATCCCGCCAGATTTAGCAGGTTTCGCCCAGTTACTCGCGATTTAAATGGAGCTTCTACCGTTATTACACTCCCTGCTACCGAACAGCGAAGAATAACGGCAGATTCTCCATCTATTCCTCCGAAGGACCTCAATCGGTACTGTCCTCTCGGAACCGAGCATCCGAGTCGATGAATCACTTGTCCCTAGTAACTAGTAGCTTGCTCAACCTAAAGCAATTTTTTCTCCAACTCCAACAAATGGGCGAAGCTGATTGCCAGACTATCCATTGGGCTGCCTGGGCAATAATCCTGCTCCACGGCGAACCACTCGACGCCATTTTGCAGTCCCCACGTCAGAATAGGCGCAAAATCGATTAGTCCTGTACCGATCTCGGCAAAATACTGCCTTCCGTCAGCGGTCATATCCTTCAAATGAAGAATCGGCATGCGAAACGCGTATTGGCTGATGAAGGATAGCGGATCTTGACCTGCTTTTTGGACCCAGTACGTATCGATTTCCGGATACACGGCCGGGTCTTCGAGCAGATATTCGAGCGCAAACTTCCCTTCCATCGTCGTATGAAATTCAAAATCATGATTGTGGTAGCCGACACGATGGCCTGAGCTGCTCACTTGGGCAGCAACTTGATCCAAATCGTTGCGCACACTGAGATAACCTTCCGGATTTTGCAGCCCATTCGGTAGGGAATGACAGATCAAATCTTTGGTATCGAACAGTTTTGCTTCCTCCAACACAGCTTCCAAATCGCTCTTCATCCGCTCTAACCCAACGTRCATGCCTGCTGTACGCAGTCCCGTTTCCTTCATCACAGCAGCAATATCTGCTGCTGGATACCCATGTAATCCGTCAATTTGGACAGCTGCCCACCCCATCCTTTTCAACTCTCGTAACACGCTGGGAAAGTCCTGTTTAAGCTCGTTTCTTACTGTATACAACTGGGCTGCCAACTTGTGTCTGATCATTTCGCAGCTCCCTCCCGTTCTAGATTTAACCACGCAAGCTCTTCCGGCGTGAACGGAATATGCATAGCTTCAATAGAAGATTGAAGTTCTTCCAGATTTCTCGGACCAATAATGGCACAAGTCGGAAAAGGCTGATTCAGCACATAGGCTAACGCAATTTGAATCGGGGAGACGTTCTTTCCCGCGGCAAGCTTGGCCGCACGGCGATAGCGCTCCCAATTGTTATCGCTGTAGTAAACTCTAACCATTTCGAGATTTTCCTGATTGTCCGGTGTAAAATGGCCCGAGAAAAAGCCTCCTGCCTGCGAGGACCACGCAAGGAGCGGCAGTTGATTAACCCCATGCCAAGAACAAGTGTCGCGGTCTGCCGAAACACAGCCTTCCCACCTGGGCTCGTTCGGCTTGGCAAGGCTTAGATTCGGGCTGCTGAATGTAAACCCAATTAGCCCATGGGAAGAGGCGTATTCATTAGCTTCCTGAATGCGTTGAAAGGACCAGTTCGAAGCTCCGATAGCCCGGATGCGTGATGCCTGAATTTGTTCATTCAATTCTTCTATGATGGGTCCAATCGCTGCATCAGGATCATCACGATGGAGGGCATACAAGTCGACATAATCCGTACCTAATCTATCCAGACTTTCCAGCAGATCTTTACGAATCGCTTGTGGGTTCACCCGTGGACCAGGACTGCCATCGTCATGATGTGCCCCCTTGGTGAGAATGACGACTTCCTGCCGAAGCTTCTTTTCCGCAAGCCATTGGCCTAGAATGACCTCTTTATTCCGATATTGATGAGCTGTATCGAAGGTGTTTCCGCCTGCGCGAATATAAGCATCCAGCATCATCCGCTCCGGTTCCTCCAATTTCCTCAAATCCCCCGTACCCATGATCAAGCGTGAGATGGCTTTGTCCACACCTTGTATATGCATAGCCTTCATTCAAATTCCTCCTCACCTATTTTGTCTGATGAAACTCTCTAACCCTTCGCGGTCTGGTGTACCTGTGCTGCCCCCGTAAGCTCCAACTGACAAAGCTCCGCATACATTGCCATACAGCAGGCATGTCTCCACATCAAGCCCCGTCAAATAGCCATACATATATCCAGCGTTAAAAGAATCCCCCGCTCCCGTCGTATCAATGGCCTCGACCGAGAATCCCGGGCTGGTCGTCTTCTTGCCGTCTTTCATAGCTGCGGCTCCTCTGGGACCCAGCTTAACGACGACATGACGGCAAAAATCTGACATGTAGCTTATGCCGTCATCGATGTGCTCAAAGCCTGTATAATGAAGGGCTTCTGTTTCGTTCATCAGAAAGACATCCATATACGGCATCAACTCAAAAACGCCCGAATACCATTCTCCCGTATCATCCCAACCTACATCGCAAGAAAGGGTAACTCCTGCATCTTTCAATCTCTTAGCCATTGCTACGAATTCCTTATGGTTGCGCCGTCCTCTATAGCCGGTAACATGCACATGCCTGCCTAACGCGATTTGTGTGAAATCCAACGTCTCTACATGCAGCTCAGCATTGGATCCCACATAGGTAATGAACGAACGATCCTGTTCAGGATTAATGGCAATCGTGATACCAGTACGACTTGTTTCGCTTGTTCGGACCATACTGGTATCGATACCATATCCAGCAAAACGTTCCCGGATATAATGACCGTAGCCATCATCTCCAAGAACACCGTCAAATGCGACATGCAGCCCTAACTTGGCTAATGCAATCGTAAATAAAGCTGCGCCTCCACCTACATGCATCATCATGTTATTTACGAATATCTCTTGTCCGGGTTGAGGGATTTGATTACAGCCCACTACCACGAGATCAATATTGGCATCGCCGATCACGACCGCATCAAACTTTTTCACTCCGCTCTCCCTCTTCCGCTCTGTTCTCTGCCTATCTCTCTTGCTGATATGCCTTACAGCTGTCGCGTACGACGAGCTTGTGTCCCAATATCAAATCTTCCCGCGGACTGGTGGTTGGATTCGAGATTAATTGGATCATTGTATTCACCGTAATTTTCCCCATATCCTGAATGGGCTGCTCCATAGATGACAACCTCGGGCGTACAAGTTCCGTCAGTTGGCTTCCGTCAAAGCCGATAATGGATATATCGTCTGGAACTTTGAGCTGATTGTCATGTATACAATTCATAGCCCCTACGGCCATATCGTCACTCACTGCAAATAAAGCGGTGGGACGAGGTTCACATGCCAGCAATTCCTTCATTAAGTCATATCCGCTTTGTGTCTTATAGTCGCCAAACCGGATATAATCGTTGATAATTCTGACTCCTTGATCTTTCAGAGCATTACGATAGCCTACGTAACGGTTCTGACCTGAGGTAACATCTCGCATATCCCCGCCAATAAAGGCAATCCGCTCATGACCGAGCTCAGATAAATACTTGGTCGCATCATATGCCGCCTCGTAATCATCGATAATGACAGAAATGAACTTATGATCTATAGGTCTTACACTTGAAAAAATGATTGGAATATCCAATTTATGAATAAAATTGCGTATGTCATCGCTTAACTTCTCATGCATAATAATGATGCCATCCACACGCATGTCATTAAATACATTCAAATATTTCAGTTCTTTATCCGTGTCCTCAATAATGTTGCAGACCAGCAGGTTGTAATCATTCAAACTCGCCGTTTCCTCGATGCTGCTCAAGATCGTAGAATAAAAGCTTGAGGTTAGATCGGGAACAATCACACCAATCAGGTTCGTTTTCTTCCGCACCAAACTCCTCGCGATATGGCTAGGCGAATAGCCAAGCTCGTCAATCGCTCGTTTTACTTTGGCCTTCAGATCGTCCTTCACGTATTTCTCCCCGTTTAATACCCTGGAGACCGTAGTGACGGATACTCCCGCTTTTTGGGCTACATCTTTGATTTTGGGCGCCATGATTATCATCCTTCCTTACTCGCAACATGAACATTTTTCTCTGTTATTCGACAGAACCATATTTATACATTTTATCACACATTGGGCAAGACGAAGATCAACAATTATTAAGCTGCAGGCCAATTATTCTTTGACCGATCCGATCATGGCTCCCTTTGCAAAATATTTCTGTATAAATGGATATGCCGCAATAATTGGCGCTACAACCACGATAATCGTCGCCATTTTCAAAGAATCTCCCGTTAGCTGCATCCGTTCAAGCATTTGAAACTGAGTCGAACCTGCTGCCTGCATCAACGATTCCCGAATGGCATCCTGCTTGGTCAACATCTCCTGCAGCAAGGTAGATAAGGGTCTCAGCGATGCGGTTCTGACAAAAAAAGCACCCGTGAACCAATCATTCCAATGACTCACTGCGGTAAACAAGGAGATTGTTGCCAGCACAGGCTTACTTAGCGGCATGATAATCCGCATGAAGATACCAAAATCGCTGCAACCATCCAGCTTCGCCGACTCCTCCAGGCTGATGCTGATTTGTTGGAAAAACGTGCGCATGATGATTAGATTCCACGCACTATATAGGCCTGGAAGAACATAGACCCAGATGGTATTCGTCAAATGCAAGCTTTTGAGCAGCATATAATAGGGGATAATTCCGCCGGAAAACAGCATGGTAAAGAAAATCATCAGCGTAAAAAATCGAACGCCGGGCATCGTCTTGCTTTTTAGCGTATAGGCAGCCATGGCGGATAGAAATACGCCTGCAATCGTGCCCAAAGCCGTACGAAATATCGAAATGGCAAAGGCTCTGCCGATATTAGCCGACGTAAACACTTCATGGTAATTTTCAAGCGTCCATACACGTGGCCAGAAATAAATGCCTCCTCTTTCTGCATCCTTGCCTGCGTTAAAGGAAAGTGCCAATATATTCAGAAACGGAAGCACGATGGACAAGCACAGGAGAATAATTAGGGCATAATTAACGAACTTAAATATTTTCTCACCTGCTGAGAGCTTATAGAATTCATTTCCCACGTTAACCTCTCCCCATACTAGAAGTGCGCTCCCGCCATTCCTACGGGAGCGCCAGCCTCCCAACTCAACTTGAATTTACTTGAGAATCACTTTCGTTTTTGGGTCGCTGTCTTTTTTCTGAAGCAGCTCTTCGAATTTGTCCAAGCCTGCAGCTTGCAGCTGCTTTTTCGAAGAATCTAGAATTTTCTGCGCTTCATCCATGCTTTTGGCATAAAAGGCGCGAATGATGCTTTCATTGTAGTTCGATAAGGCTGTTTTTAACTCATTGCCAGTCGGGAGCTCGTTAATGAAGGAAAGTGGACGATAACCATCATTAATGACGGCGTTCTTCTTTTTGTCATCGTAGCCCCAGTAGTCGGCAATTTTCAGCGGTGTCGCATTCGCTTCCGGAGAAACCGCATCAGCATACTGCATTTCGCCGAAATCACCCAGTCTGTTGATATCCGTACTGCCGAGATAACCACCCCAGCCATTACCTACACCGTCAAAGCCCAATTCTTTAGCTGCTTTCGGGTCTTTGTTACGAAGCTCTAGCACTTCTTTTTTGACTAATGGATTACCCTTGGCATCCAGCGTGTAGTCCCTTCCTTCCAGGCCGTACTGCCAGATCAGCTTCCCTTCACGACTAGCGAGGAAGTCGGCAAATTTGACGATGTCCTGTGGATTTTTCGTTGTTTTCGGAATCGACCAGGCCATATACCCGCTCTTATAATCAACGTTCATCCGGTATGTTCCATCCACAGTATTCATAGGACCTAATGGGACATAGCTCATATCCTTATTAAAGTCCAGATAGTTATGCATATCGCCGATAATGCCAAATGACCCGTTAATTGCTCCCTCCGTTGCTTTGTTTTCCTGCATAGCGTAATAATCAGGCACCATTAATTTTTCCTTCAACAGCTTCTGAACAAACTCAATACGCTTCATCGGATATTCCGTTTTACTTTCGTGAACGATTTTACCCTCCTTATTCTTATCGAAGCCCTGGTCAATGGCCCCCCAGGTTAAACCGCTGAAGAGAAATCCGTTCTCATGATTGCTGTTCCCCCAATAGCGAGGTCCAATCGGCATGATATCTTTACCGTTCTTATCTTTGAAGTTGCCTTCTTTGATCTTTTGTGCCAACTCATATACTTGATCCGTTGTATTAATCGTCCGTGGATCAACATTCAGCTTATCGGCAATATCTTTACGGATGTAAGGGCCTGAAACATACTTGCGTTCTTCATAACCGCCTTCCCTTTGGACATTCATATGGACAAAATAACTGGAGCCGTTAAATTCCGGGCGGAACATCACACCATTTTTCGTATCGAGCGGTAAATACTTATCATCCAAGTACTTACTGAACACCTTTGTTCCTTTTAAAAGAGGAGTTAGATCTGTTAACATGTCTTCTTTGGCTGCTTTCAAAATGACTGGCATTTCCTGGCGGCCGCTGTTATTCAGATAATAGACGATAAAGTCCGGCAAATCATTGGAAGCCAGCCCTGCAACCAGTCCATCAATCGCATGCTGTGAATTTACCCCTTCCATTTGCAGCGTAATCCCTGTCATTTCCTTCACCTTTTTGGCAATCTCCGGGTTGATATCCTTCGTTATATCATCGCTGTCAATAAACAGTAGTCCTTTAATGGTTCGGTCTGCAATCCAAGTTGCGGGCTTGCCGCTGCTGGCTGAAGATGAAGGTGTCGTAGAAATCGTGTCCCCACCTCCCGCAGGCTGAGTGGAGCTTTCACATCCCGCTAGCAGCAAGGTTGCTGCCAAGGGCATGGTAACCCATTTAACCCATCTTGTGCTCATACAATACTCCCCTTTTC
>NZ_JBFTQB010000158.1:0-9169 GCF_056398785.1 Paenibacillus sp. 01T422
ATCCCAACATGAGCATAGAAAACAAAATACATGTAGTAATTGGAATATGTAAAAGCCAACCCATGCGATCCTCCAACCAATATATGAAAAGGTGATAATAAAAGTGGTAAAAGCAAGCTTACCCTGGCGAGTTGTACCGCTAACTAACGCGCACTGCGAGGAGTTATGTAAGTGGAAATATCCGTCTCCCTACGAGCTATATAATTGGCCTTCTTGGGAAACCATGCTTCGAGAGCAAACGGGATTCGCTGACCCGCACATTCGGGCTGAACAGTACCGGGCTGTCGTCGATGCCAATGGCGAGCTATCCGGCTTCGTTCAGTTCTTCCCGATTGTCGGCGTCACGCGTTTAGGTCTGGGACTCCGCCCGGATCTATGCGGCAGAGGCAGCGGAATTGGCGTCCAATTCGTGCAGCTCCTCACCCATGAAGCATTGAAACACGCCCACGGGCAGGAGGTCGACCTGGAAGTGCTAGTCTGGAATGAGCGCGCAATCCGCACTTATGAGCGTGCTGGCTTTGTCATTACGGATACGTATGAGAAACAGACGCCCACGGGCAAGTCGAATTTTCATTGCATGGTGTACGACGAGACCTCACCCAGCTAAACGTCGTCAGAGCCCGCAGATACCTCTTCAAAAGCTTGATCAAACTTGGCAGCGGATTGAAAATCCAGCTCTGTCAAACCGCCTGCATGCCATGATGTAAGCCGCAGTGTAACCATTTTGTAATCGATGGCAATCAGGGGATGGTGGTTATCCGATTCTGCGATACGGGCGACATGATTCACAAAGGAAATACCCTGCATGAACTCCGCAAAGCGGTATTTCCGCAAAATCCATTTGTGATCGTCTGTCGTCCAACCTGCGAGCGCGCCAAGCTTTTGATCAATGTCACTATTCCCAAGCTTCACGTACTTCCACCCCTTCCAGCCTTACTCAGTTACTCCCGAATCTCTTTTATTCAAAATCATAGGCGACCGCCTCGGCCTCGCTCTCTCCCGCATACGTGCGAAGCAGATCAAGGRAGGGTTTCCCATAATTACGGTACTTAACCTCGCCGACACCTTTGATTCGCAGCATAGCGGATTCCGAGGTCGGGCAGCTTTCACTCATCTCACGCAGCGTACTATCGGAGAAAATAATATACGGCGGCACTTTCTCACGTGCAGCAATTTCCCTACGAAGCAGACGCAACTGCTCGAACAAGGTATTGTCGATAGCAGCAGCTTTGACCTGCTGTTTGCGCACTTTTTGGTACACAGGCCGCTTCCCTTGAAGCACTTCCGCTGCAGGCTGCATTAACCTGACCACAGGATACTGGCCCTCAGACAGCTGCAAAAACCCTTCCGAGATCAATACATTGATCAGATCGGAAATTTCTTTTTCCGGCAAATCCTTCATAATGCCATGCGTTGGCAGTCGATCGAACCGATACTCGACAATTTTCTTCGCTTTCGAGCCTTTGAGCACTGAGGCAACCATCGAAATCCCGAAACGTTCGTTCATCCGGCGGATGCAGGAGAAGATTTTCTGCGCTTCAACGGTAATATCCACGCTATCGCGATCATCCTTGCAGGAGCTGCAGTTGCCGCAGGTGTCTTTAATATTAGTTTCATCAAAATAGTGCAGAATAACATTCCTCAGACATCTGGGCGAGTAGCAGAAATCGATCATCGTCTGCAGCTTTTTGTACTCGTTTGCTTTGCGCTCAGGCGAAATCTGGTTCTGCTCAATGAGGAACTTCTGCGTCATAATATCCTGCGCGCTAAACAGCAGAATGCATTCGCTCGGCTCCCCGTCACGTCCTGCGCGACCAGCTTCTTGGTAATAAGCCTCCATGTTCTTCGGCATATTGTAGTGAATGACGTAGCGCACGTTCGACTTATCGATGCCCATCCCGAACGCATTCGTGGCGATCATCACCCGAACATCATCATAGAGGAATGCTTCCTGCATGTAGGAGCGCTCATCGTCCGTTAAACCCGCGTGGTACTTGCCTGCGGCGTAGCCTTTTTTCCGCAAAGACTCGTACAGCTCCTCCACATCCTTACGGGTAGCGGCATAGATAATGCCCGGTTGGTGCGTGTGCTCTTTCACATAATTGTGTATGTAATCCCGCTTGTTCTCTCCGCGAAGAATCGTCAGCTCCAAATTATCCCGTGAGAAACCATTCACAAAGATGCCCGCGTCCGACAGGTCGAGCAGCCTTGCAATGTCTGCGGTCACCTCAGCTGTCGCTGTAGCGGTAAAGGCCGCTACAATCGGGCGATTCGGAAGCTCGCGAATGAACGGAGCAATAGAGACATAGCTGGGCCGGAAATCATGCCCCCACTGAGACACGCAGTGCGCCTCATCAATCGCTACAAAGGGAAGATTCAGCGCTGACATCCGCGCGCGGAACCGCTCTGACTCCAGCCGCTCGGGCGCGATATAAAGCAGCTTATACTTGCCCTGCATCGCGCCTTGCATCCGCTGTTCCACTTCTCTGGCTTCCAGCGTACTATTAATGAACGTCGCCGGAACTCCAAGCACACCAAGGGCATCCACCTGGTCTTTCATCAAGGAAATCAACGGAGAGATGACAAGGGTCACACCCTCCATCAGCATCGCAGGAACCTGATAACAGATCGATTTACCGCCGCCCGTCGGCATAATGCCAAGCGTATCCTTTCCCTCAAGCAGATTGGTAATAATATTTTTCTGCCCCTCACGGAATTCGGGGTACCCGTATACTTGTTGTAAAACCTTCCTTGCCCCATCCAGCATAGCTTATAAACACCTTTCTATAGCTCACTCAAAAATCAGACCAAATAAATGACGGAAACCAGCTTCTCCCCGTCGTGAACCTTCAATACGTGATTCCCCGGATCATGGCGAACCGAACCTGCACCGATTTGCATCACAGGACTATTGCCTAATCCATAAAAAATATCATCAGCCAGCGTACGCAGGCATTCTTCCTGTTCCTCCTGCTCAAGCTCCTGCCAGTCGTCCGCACTCATATCCAGCAGCTCATAGAAGCCATCAACCATCTCAATGCCGCGTACGAAATCAGTGACAATATCCTTATATTCTCTTCCGAATTTTATGCCCATTGTAAAGTCTCCCTTCGGTAGCTAACCTTCTAGCTTCACTTTATCATATTATAGGTTCGATTGCAGGGTTAACCGTTTTTACCCCGGATAAAAAAATACCCTTTGGCATAAACTGTGGAAATGGGCAATTTCGGAAAAAATCTGTTACTATGGAAGAAGGAATGTACCGCTCGGAGGGTAGGAAAGCACACATGCTGAAACTGCAGATTCCCAAAAATCGAATGAACTACCTAATCAAACAAATCCCGCTGCATTTCGATGCTGCCGTACTGGAGCAGGGCTGGGAGTATTATCATAAAGGCCGCGTGGCGGATGTCGATCTGAAGGGCACAAGCATTCAGTCGACGGTTGCAGGCAAGAGACTGCACAACACGACGGTGAATTTAGAACATTTTCAGGACAGCTCATGCAGCTGCTCCTTCGATGGCTTTTGCCAGCATATCGGTGCTACGTTCTTCAGCTTATATGCCCCTTATGGACGGCCGGAACTGCTGCTGCAACAATTAAAGCAACAAATATTCGCTCGCAAGAAACCACTGCGGGGCACTTCCCTTGCACAGGAACGCAAAGAAGCCGCCAAGGCCAATAAACCCGAAGAAGCGGCTATACCTGCCGATTGGCATCGTTTTTTCGAAGGAAGATTTCATGGATTCTCGATCTCGCATCAGCACTCCATTGAAACGTTTTATGACTCTGCGTTAGAGTCTCTACCAGGTTTTGCAGCCGATTGGAAAAGCTCAATGCGCGAAATCTATATGCTTCATATCGTGCTTTTCATGATGCGTAAGATCGAACAATTTTATCAAGAAACCAAAAGTTCCTACTTGTCTTATTACCACGAAAACGGGTGCAAAATCGCCGCAAAAAACTGTGAGGATAAGCTCGTCGAGCTTGCCCAAGGCATGGATCTGAACGCCTCCTTCGCGGCTGAGCCCAAACATATGCTKGCTACACTCAAAATGCTCGGTGAATTCGCGCTGCAAGGAAAAGACAGCCCGATTGACTGGCTATTCGTGTATCGGTTCATCTGGTGGAAGCTGTCTGCCCAAAAATCCGCTCAGAAAGAGGAGATTCAGCGCCTCGATACCCTTCTGTCCAAAAAGGACCTCCTTGCTAAGAAGAAGGATGCGCTGATTGCGGCTAGAGCTCATTTTCACATCATTCAGGGAGATACGGACAGTGCTTTCAAACTGCTGGAGCTCTTGGCTCATCCCCAGGCGAAGGATTACTTCCTGTACCTGAATTATTATTACAACGATAAGCAGTGGAATGACATGCTGGTCTGGCTCCGTTGGTTGTTCAAGTCGATTGCACAAGCCAATCACGATGATTTCCGGACCTTTTGCCAATATTGGCTCGACACCACCAAGCATTTGGACTCCGACAGCGAATGGGTACAGGTCATGGAATCCCTGCTGCCTCGCTCCTATTACTATTACACAGCCTATTTGCTGCAGACCAAAAGGTATCGGCAATGGGTCGATTTGCAGCTCGCGAACCRTATTTCGCCACTGAATCTGTACACGCTGGAGCTGAAAGCGATTGAAGAGCACGATGCCTCTTTGCTCCTTCCTCTGTATCATCAAGCGGCGGAACGTGCGGTTCTGGAGAAAAATAGAGCTTCCTACAAAACGGCTGTCCGGCTTCTGAAGAAACTGCACAGCATTTACAAACAATTAGGCCAGAACGATCGCTGGGAGCACTATGTGTATCGTTTAGCGGATAAATTCTCACGCTTGCGTGCCTTCCAAGAAGAGCTCAAGAAAGGAAAATGGATTCGATGATCGAAACCAGCGCGCTGACGGTTCATGTAAGCTCCCTCCCCAGCGGCTCCTTGTTTCTATGGGGATCCCGCGAGAATGGCGGCATTTGGGACGCCCTTGATTTGAAAAATATGCTCTTTGCCTGGCACCGCGCTTCCTTCTATGGCACTTTCATGGAACCAAGTGAATGGCAAAATCGCGAAGGCATTGAGCTGCAGCCACTTGAGGCGCTCGATTATTTCAGCGATCCGCAGCCTGTTCAGCATCTACAGCTTAGCTGGCATCAGGACTCTGCGGATTTCATCAGCTTGGCGCCTGCGGTTCGCGAAGCATTAGCTACCGGAAGCTTCATGCCGGATTACGAGAAATGGAAAGCCGGCGAAATTGGCTGGAAGCTGCAGTTGCCGGAGGCTCTGCAGTCTCTGGAATCGCCAGCTGTTTCCCGCTGGATTCACGCGCTCATCCCCGAATGGGTAGACGCCGACGGCATCATGAAGGACAATCTGCGCAAGCTGGAAGCCGCGTACCCGCTCATGCGGCGAGGTGAACTCGCCGCTGATCTCTGGCTCGACGAGGAAGATTGGCTCGTCGCCATTGGCTGGCGCCAAGACCGCTCGCCAATGCGCACGTGCCTGCAGCTCGCAGAGCCGGACCTGGCGCACGGCGCGGGTTGGCAGCTGCGCGTGCTGCTGCAGGACCGGCTTGCGCCTGACGTGCTGCGCACGGTGACGCCTACCGGCGAGCCGGTGGCGGGTGAACTGCCACTGCCGGAGGCGTGGCAGCCGGAGCTGAGCCGCGTCGAACGTGACGCGGCCAAATGGCTGCGCATCCTGCCTTGGCTGGATGCGGGCGATAGCACCCTCCGTCAGACGTTGACGGAGGAAGAGGCTTGGCGCTTCCTCGCAGAGGGAAGCGTGCGGCTCGTGGAGGCCGGGACCAGTGTATTCCTCCCGGCCTGGTGGGAGCGCATCCGCAAGATGAAGCCGAAGCTGCGCGCGAAGATCAAGTCTTCCGTCGGATCAGGACGGGAGACCATGTTCGGGCTGACCCAGCTGATGCAGTTCGACTGGAAGCTGGCTGTTGGTGATCTGGAGCTGACGGAGGAAGAATTCCGTCTACTGCTCGAAGAGAAGCGCAAGCTGATCCAGATTCGCGGCAATTGGATTCAGCTCGATCCGAAGTTTATGGCGCAGGTCGAGCAAATCATGAAGCAGGTCCAGAAGAAGCAGGGCCTCTCCTTCCGCGACGTGTTAGAACTGCATTTCGCTGGAGATGCAGCCGGACTGCTGCCTGAGGAAGATGATCCCGATGCGATGCGTTATATCGAGATGGAAGTCGAGCTGAATGAGCAGCTGCGCCACATGGTTGACCAACTGACGCAAACAGCTGCGATCCCCACTGTGGAGCCGCCGCCGAGCTTCCAAGGTTCGCTGCGCCACTATCAGGTGGACGGCATCTCTTGGCTGCTATTCCTGCGCCGTTTTGGACTTGGGGGTTGTTTGGCCGATGATATGGGTCTTGGTAAAACGATCCAGTGGATCACTTACCTGCTCACCGTCAAAGAGACTGAGCAGCCTGCTGCCCCTTCTCTGCTGATTTGCCCAACCTCTGTCCTCGGCAACTGGCAGATGGAGCTGAAGCGCTTCGCCCCTTCGCTCAAGGTACATCTGCACTACGGACCTCAACGCTTCAAAGGAGCTGCCTTCACGGAGGCTGTCGGCAAGGTTGATCTAGTATTAACATCTTATACGCTGTCCCATCTGGATGAGGCGGAGCTGGGCGAAATCGCCTGGAACTCCATCTGTCTGGACGAAGCGCAAAATATAAAAAATGCTTATACCAAGCAAGCCTCGGCAATTCGCCGATTGAATGGTTTCCATCGCATTGCCTTGACGGGTACCCCGATTGAGAATCGGCTCACGGAGCTGTGGTCGATCTTCGACTTCGCGAATCCCGGTTATCTGGGCACGGTGCGCGAGTTTACGCATCGCTATGTGAATGCGATCGAGAAAACGCGCGATCCTGAGATCATCAACAAGGTTCAGAAGCTGATCCGTCCTTTCCTGCTGCGCCGCGAGAAAAAAGATCCCGCCATTCAGCTGGATCTGCCGGAAAAGAACGAGTCCAAAACGTTCATCTCACTAACCGCCGAGCAAGGCTCGTTATACGAAAACTACATCCAAGACATGTTCGACCGGCTGGATACGCTCTCTGCGATGGAGCGGCGCGGGCTTATCCTCGCTGCGCTGACGAAGCTCAAACAGGTGTGCAACCACCCTGCTTTGCTGCTGAAGGAAGGGCTGTCCGCCCCATGGAGCGGACGCTCGAACAAGCTGGAGCGGCTGCTTGAGATGGTGCAGGAGCTGCGCCAAGAAGGCGACAAATGCTTGATTTTCACGCAGTTTGTCGAGACCGGCAACCTGCTTCAGCATGTGCTGCAGCAGGAGCTGGGCGAGACCGTGTTGTTCCTTCACGGAGGAACAACGAAGACTGGGCGCGATGAGATGATCGCGCACTTCCAGGACCCTGATGACCGGCCGGCAGACGAGAAGCGAAATGTGTTTATTCTTTCGCTGAAGGCCGGCGGCATCGGGCTGAATCTGACGGCGGCGAATCATGTGTTCCACTATGATCGCTGGTGGAATCCCGCCGTCGAGAATCAAGCGACGGACCGCGCCTTCCGCATTGGGCAGACGCGCCATGTGCAGGTGCACAAGTTCGTCACGCTCGGCACGCTCGAAGAGCGCATCGACGAGATGATCGAGCGCAAGCTCGGCCTCAGCCAGCAGATCGTCGGCTCCGGCGAGAACTGGATCACCGAGCTGTCGACTGACGAGCTGCGTGATTTGTTCTCGCTGCGGCGTGAGTGGGTCGAGGCTTAGGCAGGCTCTTGTGTTTACAAGGAGGCTCTCTCTCGACAGAGGGAGCCCTATTGTTTGAGGTAGTTAAGGGAACTGAAAGCCTCYATTTAGGCTAAAATGAAGTTTTCACAGGTTTCGGGGAACTACAGGCTCTTATTTCAGCCAAACGAGCCTGTTTCTACCCAAAAATGGAGAAATAGAGGAACATAGTTCCGCCATGTTGCCTGGATGGCTATTGCAGGTAAAATAGCGCCCTGTAGTTCCTTTACTGTGAGGGGGCAGATCACGCAGTGTATGTTCACACGAAAAGACCGTCCAGGCAAAAAACGCCTGACGGTCTTTTCTATGTTGTACTTTGTACAACGATATTGCTGCAAATGGACCTCTATTCGGCTCTATGTTGTACAAAGTGCAACGTTGAGGGTTAAAATTCACTGTTTTCGAGCCATTTATGTCAAATTAATTGTACTTTGTACAATGAACTGCAGGGTAACAAGACATAAATCGTCTTTATGTTGTATTTTATACAACGAAGACCAATGGGTTAATAGAGTTACTCCCGACGTGTTCACCACGCCTATATCAGCAAATCCAAAAACAAATAATACCCATCACCCAACGTACAGGAATAGGTCTGAATCTGATGCGAGGTATCTAGATCCGTATACATTTGCGATAAGATCCCTTGCTTTTGCAGGTTCATCATGAGAATGTTGGAGATGAAATACGGACGCCACGTCCAGTTCGCTCCGCGATAACTCTCATCCCTGCTCCAAGTATGATCTTTGCGAATATAATTGGAAGAAATTTGGTAGCCATCCTCCATGCATATGTAGATCCGTATACAATTATCAGTCACGGTTTTGATCGTATGTTCAATAAGCTGATCCGCGTCTTCCGCCGTCAAAATACGAATAGCGAATTGGTTGAGTGTTTCCAAGCTTTGATGGATGGCAGAAAGATGACTGTTTCGCTGAAATTCCCCTTGGCTAAAGAGGCTCATTTCTTCCTTCAGCATGGGTTTAAAAACATCCTTATGCTGCAGATACGGCTCAGCTTTCGAAAAGAGATACCCTTGCACATACCTCGCACCAACTTGCAGCGCACTGTGCAGCTCTTGCTTCGTTTCAATGCCTTCCACGAGCAGGGATGCGCCCATTTGAGCCGCTAAAATTGAAAAAGATTGCATCAAGGCTTTGTAACCCGCATGAATAGCGCTCTTTTTCAGTATATTAAGATCGATTTTCAATATTTTGGGCTGCAGACTTGCGATGCGATCGAAATTGCTAAACCCACTGCCTACATCGTCTATCGCGATGATACAGCCGAACTGCCGATACAACTCTACAATCTGGGTAAGCTCTTGCAGCTTTCCTGTGAATTCTTCTTCTGTAACTTCAATCACGATACGCGCAGGATTTATGTCATATTTCCTCAATAGCTCGATCG
>NZ_JBFTQB010000159.1:0-9147 GCF_056398785.1 Paenibacillus sp. 01T422
TTAAGGAAGTGATCTCGGCCAAACTTCTATTCGGGAAGCACCATGCTATTCGCAAAGTGATGAAGCAGTGGGGCACGACGCCTGCGCGAATGATCTATGTTGGAGATGAACTAAGAGATATCGAGGCCTGCAAAAAATTAGGCGTGCCAATCGTCGCTGTTACTTGGGGGTATGATGCCCCGCGCTTGCTGTTAAGAGGCCAACCTGATTATTTAGTAAACACCCCTGGGGAGCTGCTGAGAACACTTCTGACATTAGCTTGATGGAGAGAATGAAGAAGAGACGCATAACGCTCCGCGTGTAGCTGCCTAGGCATGACTGAGGCGGCTATTTGCGTTTCCAGCTGAGGGGCGAGGTCAGTCGGGAGTCGTAAGATTCGCAGTAAGGGCCATTCATCATGTAAAATGGAGGAGAGGCTGTATTTTTCAAATAGGGGGAGTGTTATGTTATTTTATATCGTCTTTTTTGTGGTTACGGCCATTGATCAAATTTCAAAGGTTTGGATTCGTTCTATGTTGAAGGTGGGAGAATCCATGCCATTCTATAAGGACATTATTTCGTTTACGCATTATCAAAATACAGGAGCAGCAGGCAGTTCGCTGCAGGGCTGGGCGCGTTATCTCGGCATCTTTGCAGTCATTATTGTCATAGCTATCTTATATTACAGGAAGAAAGGACGTCTCCAAGGCGTTCTATTGCAATGCGGCGCAGCATTGTTCGCGGGCGGAGCGATAGGGAATGCGATTGAACGATTGCTTTTCGGCAAAGTGACGGATTTCATCGTCTTTCGTTCAGGGAACGGCATCATGAATCTGGCGGATTTGGCCATTAATTTGGGCGTTATATGTTTTGTATTGGATATGTTTTTCTCACTGCGGCGAAGAGGTTTCCGCAAAGAAAAAACCGCCTCATAGATTGGGTCTAATATACTATGTTATATAGATCTAAAGAACTATTTGTGGTATCCTATTCTACGACAGTATGGATTGTGTTGATGTTAGACTGGGAGATGGTCGTGTGAGTATGGAGAGACAAGCTTTGATCGATGATTTTTTTGTCATGATTCGTAAATTGAATAAAACAGGCGCTGACATTATCCATGTGAGGGATTTCTTCTGGAGATCTTCCGGAAAGCGCGGTTTTGTTACTCCTACGGTTGAATTTATGACGGTGCTCAAAACGTATAATATTGTGTTATTTCATGAATTCCGCAAATCACTTGTCCCTAATACGAGTATGCATATATTAGCGAATGTACACATGGAAGCTGGAGAAGCATTGATTAGTCTAGGCATTACAAGCTTAGAGCAGCTACAGTTGGCGGTAAAAGGCAAGATATCGGAACTGCCAGCAGAAGAGTAGAAACCAAGCGAAGACGAATGTCTCTGCTTGGTTTCTTTTGTGTATGTTCTATGCTAGTCTTCCTTATTCTGCTGAAGTGCGGCAAGAAGCTTGTCAGCGAGCGAGTTCCCGATTCCCGATTGATCGGAATATTTCTCAATGAGTTGACGATTGGCCTTGGCTGAAGCACGACGGCCGCCGCCGGAGGCTTCATTATCGATTTTCTCCACCACGTTGCAGGGGCGGCATTGGAAATACTTGCCGGATTTCCCTGTGTGGATCTCCATTTTCTTATGACATTGAGGACAACGGTGATTCGTCAGCTGGCCGTCCGCTTCACGCTTGTAAGAGCATTCCCGGCTGGAGCAAACGAGATAACGCCCGCGTTTGCCTTTAACTTCCTGAAGAAATTCCCCACAGTCTGGGCATTTGCTGCCCGTTAAGTTATGCGGTTTATACGCCGCGTCGCTCTTCTTAACCTCATTAACTAATTCCACGGCTTTGGTCCGAATACCACTCAAGAATTGCTCCATGCTTCCTTTGCCCTTCGCAATACGCTCGAGCTCAAGCTCCCAGCGTGCCGTCAGTTCAGGAGAACGCAGCTCTTCCGAAGCGAGCTCAATGAGCTGCTTGCCCTTGCCCGTCGGGATGAGTTGGGAGCCTTGACGCTCAATCGTGTCGGAGGACACGAGCTTCTCAATAATATCCGCGCGAGTTGCCGGCGTGCCGAGACCCCATTTCTCCATCTGCGATAGCAGCGAAGCTTCATTGTACCTGCCAGGTGGTTTGGTCTGGCGATTCAGTTGATGAGCCTGTTTAACAGTGATGCTGTCCTTCTCTTTGGCCTGCGGCAGCAGCTGAGACATGTCGTCATCCGTGTCTGATTCTTCGCGATCCGGATCGGTGAAATCGTTCGTGCCGTACACTTCTTTCCAGCCGGCTTGCTTGACTACTTTGCCTGAGGCATACAGTTTCTCACCGGCAATCTCGACGGTCAGCTTTGTTTCATCGTAGCGGCAAGGACCATAGAACAAGGCTATGAATCTGCGTACGATCAGATCGTAGAGCCGCCGCTCATCTGCGCTTAGAGTTGCAAGCGAAATGGCTTCGCCGGTCGGTATGATCGCATGGTGGTCGGACACCTTGCTATCGTCGATAATGCGTTTTGTGATTGTTAACGGCTTACGCAGTAAGGAAGCGGCAAGCGGTGCATAGGGACCAATCGCTGCGCCTTTGAGTCTGCCTGCCAAAGTCGGCCCCATATCCGAAGTCAGATAACGTGAATCCGTCCGGGGATAGGTAACGATTTTGTATTGTTCATATAATCGTTGCAGCACGTTCGATGTCTGTTTGGCCGAAAAGCCGAACTTCCGATTGGCGTCGCGCTGAAGCTCGGTCAAATCATAAGCAAGCGGATGAGGAATCTGCTTTTCGGTTTGTTGAACCTGGGCGATGCGGCCGCTTTGGCCATGCAGCTTCGCCTTCAATGCATCCGCGCGCTCCTTATCGAAAATGCGCGAGTCGCCTGTTTTGGGGTCCCGCCACGCCGCGCGGAAAGAGCCCAAATCGGCTTCGATCAACCAATAGTCGACAGACCGGAAATCCCGGATTTCCGTTTCGCGGTTGATCATCATGGCCAGCGTGGGCGTCTGCACACGCCCAGCGGACAAGGACGCGCCGAACTTGCTGGTCAGCGCGCGCGTCACATTCAGGCCGATCAGCCAATCGGCCTCGGAACGGCAGACGGCTGCTTGATACAGCCGGTTGTAGTCTGTGCCAGGCTTCAGCTGTGCGAAGCCTTCGCGAATGGCCTGATCCGTCTGCGACGAGATC
The DNA here is from genome assembly GCF_056398785.1 of Paenibacillus sp. 01T422. Classification (NCBI taxonomy): domain Bacteria; kingdom Bacillati; phylum Bacillota; class Bacilli; order Caryophanales; family Paenibacillaceae; genus Paenibacillus; species Paenibacillus sp. 01T422. The sequence continues at coordinate 3,175 of NZ_JBFTQB010000159.1, forward strand.
CAAAGCCGTTTGAACGGCTTCTTCCAGCGGATCAGCTCCATAATCCAACGGGCGACGAGTTCCCCTTCGCGCCCGGCGTCTGTTGCAATCACCAGCTCGGCGAGATCGCCGCGCCGGCTCAGCTGTTCGATGCCGCGGAACTGATGCGACGTTTCTTTCATGACTTTGAGCTTCATGCGCTCAGGGAGGATAGGTAGATCCTCCAGATTCCAGGTTTTGTACTTGGGGTCGTAATCGTCAGGCTCGGCAAGGGAAACGAGGTGGCCTAGCGCCCAAGTGACGACATATTTGGGGCCCTCATAATGGTGTTTTTGCTTCTGATTGCAGCCGAGGACGCGGGCGATTTCTTTGGCTACGCTCGGTTTTTCGGTGAGTACAAGAATTTTCATAGGAATAATAACCTCATTTCGTATTACAAATTAGCATAAGCGAAAGAAGTTTTCTTTTCAAACATGATCACAATATGGGAAAATGTCCCTGGGAGAAAAATGTCGAATAATCATTTATTCTGCCTGTTTTTGTCCTAATTTCAAGGTATAATAAGCATATGAGATAAGAGAGGAGCTTAGAATGGGACGCAAATTTGCTTATTTCTCCAGCCAATCGATGAAAATGAGTTTTCAAATGTGGATTGGCGTCGCTATTCTGGCTTTAGCCTTTTCCATTATTGTCCCCTTTTATTGGATAGAAAAGAAGAACCGAATAGATGAAGCGGAAGATCAGCTCAAACAGATGATCACACTGCAAAGTTTATATATTGAAAAATGGAATCAGGAAAAACTGGATACCGTCGAGCGATTTGCCCTTTCGGATTATGCTAAATTGCATCAGATGGAAGAATTAAAAAAGGAATTCCATAACTATACACGGCTCAATTCGGAGTTTGACACACTGAATTTCGTCGAGCCGAACGGGATTATCTATACAAGCAGCGACACAGCTATCTATGTAGGGGACCGGCCGTTTTTTAAGAATGCGCTAGAAAATAAGAGTTTTATTTCGGGGGTCGACATCTCGCGAGAGACAGGTAAACCGATCATTACTTTTTCAGCCCCGGTGCTTGGCAATCTGAATGATTTTAATGGCGTCGTGATGGGGGTCGTGACCCTGGATATGCTGAATAAGCTAATGAAACAGCTGCGTTTTGGCGAAACAGGAGAGGTCTATGTCTTGGATGCGAAAGGCCAAGTTGTGACGGCATCAGGTAATTCAAGTATGAGCGAGGCGAACTCCAATGTCTTCATGTCATCTGAAATGATTGAAAGAGCGAAAAGCGGCACTACGTCAAACAAGGTCTATACCGGGTTTCATGGTGAAAAGGTCTTCGGTCAATACCAGTGGTCGACGGGGAAAAATTGGATTGTCGTAGGTGAGATCACGCAAAAAGAGGTTTTTCAAAAATTAAATCAGCTGAGCATGACGATTATTATTATTTCCCTCATTGCTTTAATTCTTAGTATCCTTGCAGCCCTCACAATAGCTTCCCGCATCGAGCGACCTATTCGCTATTTGCTCCGAGCCACTCAACACATTCGTAAAGGAGACTACCATTACCAGATTGATGCAGACGAAATCAGAAATGCCCCGATTGAGCTCAGATCGTTGGTTAACACATTTAATCTTATGTCTGACAAGCTTAATACGACTATTACGCTGCTAGAGGAATCTGCGTTGGTCGATCAATTGACGGATATTCCTAATCGCAGGTATGTGATGTCGGACGGGAATGAGGAATTGATGGCTTGTATCGCAGCGGGTTATACGTGCTCGGTTATGATGATGGATATCGATCATTTTAAAAAAGTGAACGATACCTACGGGCATTTGGTAGGCGACCGTGTGCTGCAGCAGGTAGCTTCATTGTTGAAACAGCTGGCAAGCAGCTATATCATCGTGGCGCGTTATGGCGGTGAGGAATTTATTCTGTTATGCCTCCGTCAAAATGCGCATGACAGTACTCTTCTGGCCGAGCAGATCCGGCAATGTATTGAAACGAAGCCTTACTCCGATGAGCAGGTAACGGTCCAGTTAACGGCGAGTATTGGCGTAGCGGAATTCTCGTCCAAACTGGAGTTTGGTACGATGGTACTTGAAGATATGATTTCCAGAGCGGATCATGCGCTGTATCGCGCAAAATCGGCGGGACGAAACCGGGTGGAGCTAGATCGATGAGAAATCATGGGTCTGGCTATTTTCGGTTTGGGGGTGAGTGGGATGGTGGAGTGGGGCTACGTGTAATTAACGCCGTTTACTACTTCTATTTTCCGCGGATAGCCCACTTTTTTCCAATTAGTTGGGTTTTCTACCGCTAATTTCGCCAAAACTGGCATCATTCGGGTAGATACTCGCGATTTAGATGGAGTTTCTGCTGCTATTTTGTTCCCTGCCACTGAGTAGCACAGAATAAAGGTAGCTTTTCCATCTATTTCAGCCGAGGCGGAGTAATAGTTGTTGTTGGAGCTGGAGTCCGTGGAAACGGTCGCTTAACCATTTGCTCCATCGTCGAACTTGTGATCGGAGTGGAACTGTTTTTTCATACAATTTAGTGGTCAGAATATTGAAGGTTTAGTGTATAATAGTCAAGGAGTTAAAGAATTACCAACATTTGGGGGGTTATCCATGCAAAATGCAAGCGCAAGACCGAYGGGAATTGGAAGATTGTTAGACCGCAGCTTCCAATTATATCGCAAACACTTCGTGGTATTAACATTCATCATGCTAATTTTATACGGTCCATTTTATCTGCTGGAGCAATTGCTCACTTTTCAAGAAACGGCGACAACTTCGGGGTCCATTATTGAACAAATTCGAAATGGTGGTTCGCTGCAGGACATGTTTGGACCGAACTCTGCGTTCCTACAAAATGATCCTACTTTACATGGTAAGGGCTACGTATGGAAAATGCTGATTTTGGCGCTGGTGTTAACTCCGATTATGATTTTAGGTCTTATGCCAGCTTCAATCGCATCTGTTGTTCATCTAGTGAAGGCTAGTTTTTATGGGGAAGAGACGCCAAGGTTAGGGCAATTATTAAAAAAATCATTTTCTCGTTTTTGGCCGATGGCTGGCAGCACGTTCGTATTCGGACTCATCATGGTTGGCTTTTATTTTGGCATGGCCATCATTGCCATTATCTTTGCTGTCATTTTTGCAGTTGGCGGAAGCTTCTCAAGCACAGTAGGTGGATTTGGTGGCGGTGCTCTAGCATTTGTCATTGTGTTTTTTGTCATTATTGGATTAGGAGCGCTGTTTACATTTGCTTATTTTATGATTCGTTGGAGTTATTATTTACCTTATGTAGCTCTGGGGGAAGAATCGATTGGCATTGGGCGCAGTTGGGGCTTATCGCGTAAAAGCTTTTGGCGCTTGTTTGGGATGTACGTTGTGCTCACTCTCATTTTGTACTTGTTTCTAGCCGTCGTGCAGATTGTTATTGCCGCTGCTTTTGGGGTAGGACTTGGGGCGCAGCTGCTTCAAAGCTTGGCTTCTATTCTGGTTATGTCACTGTGGTTCCTGCCGTATGTGGTTAGCTTCTTTGACCTGAGGGTACGCAATGAGGGATTGGGCTTGCAGTCTTTGATCGATAGTACGATCCCAGATTCTTCAGTAAACTATCTACCTATTGATCTGGATAAAAAGAATGAGCTATAGTTTCGTAATTTCTTTACAGGATGACAAAGAGCAGTTGCTGCAAATATTGAAACAGGATGAATACACAGCCTATGAAGCCAAAAAGAGTGACTCATTGTGGTCATGGCTGGAGCCCGTTTTTCGGAAAATACGGAGCTGGCTGCCTCATTTTGAAGTATCTGATTCRGTTACGGACTGGTTAACTGTAGGGGTGGCTATTCTGTTGTTAGGAATTGCAGCTCTTGCGATTTACTGGTTTCTGAAACAAATCATGTGGCAAAAGCGGGTCCGTTCGGAAACGTTTATGCCACAAGGTGAGGTAAGCCGGTCGTACCGCTATTATTGGCAGCAAGCATCGGAGCTTAAGGGAGTAGGCGATTGGAGAGAGGGAGTGCGCTCCGTCTTTCTGTCGTTCCTGTTTTATATGGAAGATGCACGCTTGATTAGTGTGGAGAAATGGAAAACAAACTGGGAATATGCGGAGGAGCTGACGGGCACAGCTTCATCGCTAGTTCCTTTGTTCCAGGAGAGCTCGCTGCTTTTCGAACGAATTTGGTACGGAAAAGAAGCTGTAACTGAGCAGCAGTTCACATGGTTGTATGAACAGGTAGCCAGGGTTATCGCCAGGAAGGAGGAAACCGCGGATGACGAAAGGGCTGAATAAGCTTCATGTGGGACTAGCCCTCAGCATCGTGCTGTTTCTTGCACTAGGGTACTGGCTCGTGAAGCCGAAGCTGCCAGATTTAGCTCCGAATCTATCCTTTTCTGCAGATGTAGATGGTACCAAAGCTTGGAAAGAGCTGCTTGGCACTAAGCAGTCTGCTGTGAAGGAATGGCGGCTGGATTGGAAGCACTTGCCTAGCGGAACCTCAATGCTGTTGGTCGCCATACAACCTTCCGCTGTGATGAAGTCCGATCGGGAGCATCTCTTGAAATGGGTGCAGGCGGGGAATGATGCGATTATTTTTGATCGTGAACCGCAGGGCTGGGCGCCTTGGGAGACGGTTCGAGTGGATGGCGGTGCGAAGGGGACACAGGGAAAAGCGGACGAGTTGGGTGTACAGGATAAGCCAAACGAGCCGGGTAAAGAGGATGAACAGGACAAGCAGGATAAACAAGATAAACAAGATAAGCAGGATAAACAAATCATACAAGTCAAACAAGTCAAACAAGTTAAACAGGATACAACGGCCTCAACGATTCGCGTTTCGGCGGGTTATGCGTCAGCAGAAGGGAAGCTGACAGGCAAAGTCGAAAGCTCTTATCGGATCCAGCCCGGGGGTAGTGGGCAGGCGCTGTTTGAAGATGAGCGCGGCGTGCTCGCCAGCCGCGTACAGGAAGGGGCGGGCAGCATCACGATGGTGCTGACCCCGACTTGGATGCAGAATGGGACAATTGATGAAGCGTCCCATTTCGAATTAATCTGGCCGTTATTCGCGAAGTCCTGGGACGCCGTGTGGGTCGATGAGACCCATCACGGCTACGGGACGAAGCCCGGACTGCTGGCCGTGTATCCCGCGTGGCTCGTGCTGGCGAGCGCGCAGCTTGGTCTTGCGCTGCTGCTGTGGCTCTGGCTGCGCGGCAAGCGCTTCGGCCCCGTCCACACGCCGCGGGCGTGGACGGTCCGTCGCGGCGACGAAGGCGTGCACGCCGTCGCCGCTTGGTACGAGCGCCTCGGCTACAGCCGCGAGGCGCTGACGCAGCAGCAGCTGTTCCTGCGGCAGCTGCTTTATCAGCGCTGGGGGCTTAGCCCCAGCGCTAGCGCTTTGCAGGCCGCGGAAGCTGCGCGCGGCCGCATGTCTGAGGCGCAGGCGGCGCAGCTTGTGCGCCTGCTGGCGGAGCCGCCGGCAGAGAGCGGCGGCGTGAGCACCACAGCGTTCGTGCAGCGAACGCGGGAGATGGGCGAAATGATCGCCTACTTGGAGAAGGAGTGAGCGCAATGAATGAATTGATACAAGCTATGGAGCAGCGCGTGTTCGGCCAAAAGCTGAACACCAGGCTGCTTGCAACCGCCTTATTAGCAGGAGGGCATGTCCTCCTTGAGGGAGTGCCAGGTCTCGGAAAAACGAAGATGGCGCGCACCCTCGCGGAATTATCTGGTGGGGTATACCGCCGTATTCAATTTACGCCGGATTTGATGCCTGCAGATATAACAGGCAGTGTTATATACCAAATGCAGGACCATTCATTTACGACGATTCAAGGTCCTATCTTCACGAATGTGTTGCTGGCTGATGAAATTAACCGTTCTGGGCCGAAGACGCAAGCAGCACTGCTCGAAGCGATGGAGGAGCGTCAAGTGACGATTCAGGGGAATACGTACAAGCTGCCTAGTCCTTTCAT
>NZ_JBFTQB010000160.1:0-9104 GCF_056398785.1 Paenibacillus sp. 01T422
TTCAGCAGCTTCTTAAGGTTCGGTGCATATTTGTCGATCAAATCGTTTAATTTAATGATTTTTTTATCTAAAATGGCTTTTTCCGGTCCACCGGGGTATCTGACGACCGCACCGCTAGTTGCTCCCCAACTAGCTTCAATGACATCTGGCAGCTCGTTCGTCGCAACCATTAAGTTGAATTGCTCTTGCGCCTGTGGAACCTCAAGTGGCGGATGCTGAAACTCAACTTTGACGCCGGTTACTTTTTCAAGCTCCTTGTACATCCCCATCTCAGCGTATGTTTTCATCTGACCTGAAGCTGCAGGATGATTCGGAACCCAGTACGATAATTTAGTCAACTTTGGCGGCTCTGCGCTATTGCCTGTTTGCGGTGCAGCCGATGAACTATCGGTTCCCGAATTACTGCTGCAGGCAGCTGCCGAAGCCACCAGAGCTGAAAGCAATACGACAGATCCAACTTGTTTCAAACGTTTCTTCATTCTTCATGCCTCCCTTTATATGAGTAACCCTAAGCTTGGTTGGCACCGTAATCGTCATCCAGCACCTGTTCCCAAGTATGCTTGCTCGGCCCCCACCTGACTACTGCCTAGTTCTCATTCCCGTTGTATTTAAGTAAGAAAAACAGGCGATATGAGAATTCATCAGTCCATATTAGAAATCGTCAGTAGCCAATAGGAAAGAAAGAAGCAGCCCCAAGAGGCTGCCTTTTATGCGTCCGAGCTACTGATTTCCGGCAACATCGTTTCACGGTATTTACCCGGCGTTACGCCTTCGAGCTTCTTGAATGCTCGGATGAAAACGACATCATTGTTGTAGCCAATCTTTTGAGCGATCTGTACAATGGTGAGTTCTTTGTTCTCCATTAACTGCTTCGCTTGTTGAACACGTTTATGTGTAATGTAATCCAGCAGGTTTTGTCCCTGATGTTTTTTGAAGAAGGTAGAAAGATATTGCGGTGTCATCTGAATACGCTCCGCAATCTGTGCCACGCCAAGGTTCGAGTCATCAATGTGCTCGTGAACAATGCTGATGATTTCCTCCAGCCGCTGCGAACTATGATCAGATCGATCCACATTAAATGAACGGGTAAGCGTCTCATAAAGCTCCTTCGTTTTCGTGTACATCCCCTGCGCCGTTGGATGACTGAACACTTCTTTGATCGGATCGAAGTCAGCGCCAAGCACTTCCTCCTGATTCGTATTCGAGGAGTTAATAATTTTCAGAAGCGTACTCGTCACGTTGAAAAACAAACATTTGCCTAACTCTGGTGTCATATGACCGGAGTCAAAATTCATCGCATATATTTTATCAAGCAGCTTCTCCACATTCTCGGCATCCCCGCTTCGGACAAAATTAATCAGCTGGATCTCACTTTCAAGCGGGTAGTAGTAATGCTGTTTAACTTCGAGGATATCCTGGAAATGGATCGTTGCATGTTTCCCAAGAATCAGCCTATATTCTAGAGCTGCCAACGCTTCTGGATAGGAATCCCGAATGGCTTTGGGACCCGAATGAATCCCGCCAACGGCAATCGTGATGCCAATTTGAAATCTTTGCGAGGTGATGCTAAAAAGCGATTCAGCGATATCCCGAATATCGGATTCAGCGAATTCCTCCCGATTTGATGCTAGATTCATGAGAAGTGCAATGCGATCTCGGTCTAGTTCGACCGAAAATCCTCTATGATTCGCTGCAATCAAATCCGCGCCAATATTTGAAATAATAAATCTTGCATGTGCCCATTGCTGTTCATCTTCTTCCGCTGCAGCAAACGGAATGTCCTCGATCTTAACGAGAAKCACGGCAAAGCTGTCGCTTGTAAATTTCAAATTCATAAATTGAAGTGAATCTCCGTTCGCTGCCGACACATCCACATCCATGTGACCATTGAGAAGACGGGACAAATAGTTGGCCCGAATGAACGGAATCTGCTGCGCTAGTGTCATGCGCAAGTTCTTCTCTTCATGGATGGAGCCCTCGACGGTTTGCCGAATAAACTCGTATTCATTCGAGGACGGGCGCCTGATCATTTCTTTTCCACGCATGATCGCGTTTACTGTCTTTTGGAGAGGTTTGTACGTGCGGTAGGCACCTATGCTGACAGCCACTAGACCACAAATTAAGCATAGAATGAACAGACCGATTGACCAACTCTGGATTTGATTCACCTGCTGCATGAAAACGTCATTGGGCATGATCGATACGTATTTCCAACCAGCTTTTTGCGATGAGGTAACCGAGACCACTTGGTCAACGCCTGCGAGCCGGTAATCAAACGGGCCTGAACTTTCTTGGATGCGCCCCAACAAGTCGGATGGAAATGGGGAATCACTATTGCTCATAATGGTTTTCCCTGCATGATCGATAATATAAACGGCGCTATGACTGGCAGACTCCATCTGCGCGAACAATTCCTTTACTTGATCACCATCAATCAGCACGATGAAGCTTCCGAGATTCTGCGATTGCGATTGAACGGGAAGTGATTGCATATAAGTAATCACATTCTTCGGGACTTGCTCTTGCGCGTTCGATAAGGGAGCAACCGGTAAGTAAGACATTTTATGCTCCGTGTCCAGAAGCTGGTGCCACCCCTCGTAGGACATGTCCCTATAAGCGTAGTAAATGGAATAGAAGGTCCGCGAATCCGCTACCAAGTCCGGTTTGACAATGGTATCGCTGTTTGCAAAGTATACATAATAATCGAGGATAAAATTACTGGTCATACTGTGATACTTACTCATTTTGTCGCGCATGAATTGGATAAATTCATATTTGTCTACATCATTTGAGTTGGCAGGGATTCTAAGCATGTAATCCAGCTTCGGATCAAATACAACTTGGCGCATTAAGGTATCCACTTCTGCCAATTTGTTATCCAGTGACAGCTTCAACTGCTCGAGCATGGCGCTATTCGATCTTGTCGTGCTCTTCTCCAAGCTTTGTTCCACCTTGGTGTACAGAAAAAGCCCCATTGCAAGCGGTATCAAAAGTATAAATAAGTTGGAGGCGATGATCGTTGAAAGCGCACTTTTGCGGCTATTGACAAGGCGTAAAATGAAGGGCAATTTCAAAACAAACCCACCGTCCATTCCGTAAACGAATTTATTAGAAATTGTATCTTCTCTTCACCAAAGTTGCAATACAACATTTTAATCCTTGGTTTGGCCAACAAAAACATACACTTCTATGGACACCGGCACCAACTTCTCTCGTTACGTATCGGACACAGCTACTAAGGGAACTGGAGTCCTCTATTTTGGCGAAAACGAGATGTTTCCTCTCCGAGCGGAACTGCAGGCGCTTATTTAGCCGCCATCACCCGTTATTCGGTCCAAATTGGCACAATAGTGGACTGTAGTTCCGCATACACGTGGAAAATGGTCCTTTCCAGTGAAATAGCGAACTGTAGTGCCCCTCCGACACCTATGTCAAAAGAAAAACCTTCCCATTATTCATAAGGAAGGTTTTGGTGTTAACTGAAGGATCCGTTAATTCTTTTATTTTTAATGAATGTACGGAATAAATACCGAACCATCGGTCCTACAAGGAAAAGTTGAAGAGGGAAAGCAAAAATAAAATTTTTAACTACGATCATAAAATAAGTTCCTAGTAGTGAATCTCCATTCAGTTTGTTAGCAAAATAGGCATTTCCTAACCCATAAAGAGACATGCAAAGAACCATGCCACTCACCATAAAAAATGCAAGAGATACAATCACCAGTATCTTCTTAGATTTGTCATAAGGTAACGAAAAAGCAGCCTTCTTAGCCACAGGACCAACAATGAATAGCTCCAATAAGGAAGCAGTAAGAAAGACGAGAATAAGCTGAAGAAGTATTTCTTTCAAAGATATCGTGCCCATCAAGCCATTGGTAAATAAATTATAAAATGTCATGCATACAACCATTCCACAGCACATCATCAGCCCAAAATAAAATTCTTCTTTCTTCGTTGTTGGCATTTACATCATCCTCTCTGTTTACTTTTGTAAGTATAGAGAAAATGAAAACCTCCGTGTAAGTGAACAATTCGTGAACATTATGATGATTGTGCAAAGGAGCAATCACCTAGCATGATGCGGTGAAAACAAAAATGCAGCCTGCCTCATCTTAGAGGGATGGCTGCATCTAGTATTCATTCGCCTATAGATCTGTACGAAGACTCCATAATTCAGGGAAATAACGCTGCGCAACGACGTGTTTCAAATACTCAACACCCGCTGAGCCTCCTGTCCCCGACTTGAATCCGATAATCCGCTCAACGGTTACCATGTGGCTGAATCGCCATTGTTGTTGGCGGCTGTCGATATCAACCAGCTTCTCCGCAAGTTCATATAGATCCCAGTAGCGCTCCACATCTTGGTACACGGTCAACCACGCGGCTTTGACGCTGGCATTTCCCTTGTATTCCTGCGACCAATCTCGCTCCAAATGATCTTGATCAATGGCTAAGCCACGCATAGAAAGAGCTTTGACCGCAGCATCATAAAGGCTAGGTTCGTTAAGAGCTTGGCTCAATTGTTGGTGGAGCTCCGGTTGGTGCTCATAAACAGACAGAACTTTGGTTTGCTTGCCTCCCAACAGGAATTCGATAAGCCGATTCTGGAAGGATTGGAACCCCGATGAACGGCCTAGGCTATTCCGGAACTGCATATACTCCGCCGGAGTCAATGTCGATAGAACATCCCAGGACTGGATCAATTGCTGCTGGATTCTAGAGACACGAGCTAACATTTTGAAAGCCGGCTCCAAATTATTATGATGAATGAGTAGACGAGCAGCTTCCAACTCGTGCAAAATCAGCTTCATCCAAAGTTCGCTAGCTTGATGGATAATGATAAATAGCATTTCATCGTGATGCCCAGATAGTCGTTGTTGACTGGACAGTACTTTATCGAGTTGGAGATAGTCACCATAGGACATTTCTTTTGAAAAGTCGCCATGAATGCTGGCATCCGCTTTGGGTTGTGTATGTTCGTGGTTCTCTGAATTGGACACTGTTATTCACTCCTATTATTGATTGTGTACGTCGATGATTACAAGGAGCGCAGAACGGCCCTGACAGGACTTCCATCTGCCTCAACAAGCGGTAGAGGAAGGGCAATCAGTTCATAATCGCCAGGCTCAATATGTGCCAGATTAATGCCTTCCAGAATATGAATATCGTAGGCATGCAAGGCATGATGGGCGGACAATACTTTGCTATCAAGTGGGTCAACAGAAGGAACATCGACACCGATAAGCCGTATTCCTTTTTCCGCTAAATAAGGCCCTGCATCCTCTCTCAGATAGGTAATTTCTGTAGGAAAATCCTTCGGATTTGTCCAAGAATTAGTACGAATGAGCAAACGCGTGATGCCGTCCAGATCATACGTCTTCAAATCCTCTGCGCCGATACTCGATTTCCCCGTTAAATCAATAACCCGCGCAGCTCCGATGTACAGCTCCAGATCTAGCTCCATGACCTTCCGACCTTCATTGTCAAAATGGAATGGCGCATCGATATGCGTGCCCGTATGGATACTCATCGTCAGTTTCCCTACATTCACTGAACCGCTTTGTTCCTTCGTCCAACTGACCTCGTAAGAGAAAGGCGTATCCCCGGGCCAAGTCGGCACTCCTGTTAGCAATGGGCGAGAGATATCAAACATGGTCGTCATCCTCTCCTTTCAACATATGGCAGATCGCCTGTTAAGCGACTACGTCGCGTGTATTCTCGAACTTCTCGTATTGCTTTTCAACCATGATCGCTTTTAATCGCCGCACAGTCTCCCACACCTCATCGTAGGTTGTATAGAGCGCAACAGGGGCTAGACGAATAATGTTCGGAGCTCTGAAATCAGGGATAATTTTATTTTCTTTTAACGATTTACAAATCCGAGCTGCTTCCTTATGCTCCAAACAGACATGGCCGCCTCTGCGCAGATCATCCCTTGGATTCCCAATTGTGAAGCCCATTCCGTCCAATTCCTGTTCAATCAAATCGATCATATAAGATGTAATATGCAGGGATTTTCCGCGCAGATTCTCGATCCCGGCATCTGCGAACATTTCCAAAGACCCAATGAGTGGAGCCATACTTAAGATATGCGGTGTGCCAATTTGAAAAGCACCTGCATTCTCTGCCGGAACAAAATGATGCTCCATATCAAATTGTTTGTCTTTTCGTGAACCGAACCAACCTGCCAAACCTGGCGATCGGCCGAAATGTTTGCGATTTACGTATAAGCTTGCCGCACCGCCTGGCCCATTGTTCAAATATTTGTAGTTGCACCAAAATGCAAAATCAACGTCCCATTTACTAAAGTGATGGGGAACTGCTCCTACTGAATGGCATCCGTCGAAGCCAATGAGAATGCCACGAGCATGAGCTTCAGCCGTTAACCGCTCTATATCGAGCAATTGACCGCTGCGATAAAGTACCGTCGGCAGAATAATCAATGCTATTTCGTCCGTCATGGCCGCAATAATATCATCTTCCTCAATTGTACGCCCATCGCGGCTTCCCACCTGCACCAAATGTTCTGACGGATCGTATCCATGCAGCAGCAATTGACTTTGAAGTGCATAAATATCAGATGGAAACGTCAGTTCATCCGCCAAAATCTTCGTTCTGCTGCCCTCAGGCTTATAAAAAGTCGCCACAAGCTGATGTAAATTCATTGTCGTGGAACCAGTCACGATAATTTCATCTTCTGATCCGCCAACTAATGGGGCGCTCAAGGCTGCTAATTTTTCCGACAAATAAAACCAGGGATATTGGCCTTGCAGCCAGCCATCAATTCCTTGCGTTTTCCAAGCATCAACGACTTCCAATAACGTTCGCTCTGCTCGTCTGGATAACAGGCCTAAGGAGTTGCCATCCATATAGATCGATTCCGAATTCATATAAAACTCATCTCGAAAACGGGCTAGCTCATCTTCTTTATCAAGTTGCCGGGCAAATTCTTGGGAGTAATAAAAAGGTTCTCTGGACATAAAGCCCTCCTTGTGAATTATAGAACTAGATCGAATCGTGCTTATCTTACTTAAAATCATAGATGTCGTCAATTATTATACTATGGTTAATTAGCTTGCGGACAGAGGAATCTCTGATAATCGGACGGAATAACCAACCTAACTCTACTTCTCTTACTACTTTACTTTTTATTTCTCTTTCCACACTATACTGTTCTAATATTTCTCCACTCACCTTACCTCTCTACTGTCCCCACCTTTTCTGAGTACTTAAACATGCTTGAAGTTAGCGTACTTCCAGCTCTCATTGGATGAAATCCAATGAGAACGCCGTGAAGACATGTTCATTCTTCTTTTCGTTGGATGAAATCCAACAAGGGCGGCTAAAATGGCGCTAATCCCCCACAAAATTCATCGCTTCGTTGGACTTTGTCCAACGAGAATGACATTTAAGCGTCAAAAATCTCCTGTTCGTTGGAATTCATCCAATGAGCTTGACTCACCTTAGGCGCCGCCCCCCATCGACCCCATCTGAAACAAAAACAAGGTTGAAAACACTCTCCAACCCCGAAACTTCATGCCAAAAAAGCCCCCTCAAGGGGACTTTTCTACAAGATTGATAGGTGTTTCTCCTTATTCAACCAAGCTACTAAGATTTAATCGAGCCAACCATCATCCCTTTAATGAAGTGCTTTTGAAGGAATGGGTACACCAGCATAATCGGGATCGTCGCGATAACGATCACCGCCATCTTCAGTCCTTCCGGGGAAATGGACAGCAGCAATTCAGACGATACGTCAGCCGAGCCCAAGTTATCCGTAATAACAATTTCACGCAGCCGCACCTGCAGTGGAATCAGGGACCTGCTGCTGATGTAGTAAATAGCCTGCGAATACATATTCCAGTTTCCGACGGCGTACATGATCCCCATCGTAGCCATAACCGGCTTCGATAACGGGAGTACGACGCTCCAGATCATGCGGAACTCGCCGCATCCGTCCATTTTGGCAGAATCAAACATCTCTGTAGGCAGTGTCATAAAGAAAGACCGCATGACGAACAAATTGTAGGCACTAATTGCTCCCGGAATGATCAAGACCCACAACGTGTCGAGCATGTGCAGATTTTTGAGAAGCAGGTAGTTGGGTATAAGTGGCGCATGGAAAATCATCGTGAACAGCACCAGTAACAGAGCCGGTTTCCTGTAAATATATTCAGCTCGGGACAAAGGATACGCCAAGCTTGCCGTTGCAATTAAATTTATCAATGTACCGAACACCGTGATAATGACACTGTTTCGGAAAGAAATCCAGATCGAAGGGTCCTTCAGAATCATGTGATAATTCTCAAGCGTAAAGCCAACAGGCCAGAGCCCTACGGTTCCGCTGTTAATTGCAACCGCATCGCTGAATGACTGCGAAATGACATTCAAGATTGGAAGAAAACTCATAAGGCCGATCACAAGCAGGAGAATCATATTAAATAACTGAAATGCGCGCTGTCCTTTTGTTAAAATCACGTTCCCTATTCCTCCTTTTGACTGAACTCATGTTAGTACAAGCCGTTACCAGTCGTTCTTTTACTAAGCGTGTTACCGAGCATAATAAGCAATAAGCCAATAACCGATTTGAAGAGTCCGATTGCTGTTGTATAGCTGTATTGACGATCTATAAGACCAGCGCGGTAGACGTAAGTATCCAGGATTTGACCATTCTCACTATTTAGTGAGTTCAAGAAGACGTAGACCCTTTCAAACCCGAAATCCAGAAAGCTTCCGATATGCAATAAGAACAAAATTGTAATGGTAGGCACAATCGAGGGAAGGGTGATCGACATCACCTGGCGGAACTTGCCCGCTCCATCAATTTCAGCTGCTTCATAGAGGTCTGGGTTAATGCCCGCGATAGCGGCCAAATAAATGATGGTTCCCCATCCGCTATCCTTCCAAATCCCTGAGGTGATTAGAATTGAACGAATGTAGCTGTTTTCACCAAGAAAATAAATAGGCTCAATATGGAACAAACCTAAGATGTGGTTGAAAATACCTGTAGTTGGTGAAAGAATTCCGATTACAATCCCGCCTACGATAACCCAGGACAGAAAATGCGGCATATAAATGACTGTCTGCAGCACTCTTTTATACCC
>NZ_JBFTQB010000161.1:0-11600 GCF_056398785.1 Paenibacillus sp. 01T422
ACCATGCATCAACCCGCTTCATGTACGGCATTATCATTGGTTGGGTACTTTCTTTCGTATCCTTCACGTTGTACTTGAGTAAATTTAATTACTACTTCAATGTCATTCATAGTTTCTTTGATTTCAGTCCCGGTACGTGGAATTATTTGGTTTTAACCAAATTCAACCCAGATTGGCTTATTCGCATGCTGAATATCGGTGTTGGGCTATTCTACTGCTCATTGCTCGGCTTCGCGATTGCCTTCACCCGCAGCCTTAGCACATGGAAGCAAAGGATCGGTTATGGAGGCCTCTTACTCTTTTTTATCATCGAGACGATCTATTATGATCCTTCTTTTCATATCGCATTAAGTAACCAGATTGATAACTTGCTGTTCTTTAACACGATGGAAATTATCCTAAAGAGCCTTCGCTACCTCATACTTTTTGTTGCTTTTGGGTTACTCATCAACTATTATTTGAATTATCCGAAAATTAGGTTCATCAAAAATTTGACATTGTATCATGTTCTGCTTTTTATTCCACTCGTCGTGATCCATCTGTTTATTTTCTCTTGGGCTCCGAAAGTATTGGTGAAAGAAACGTATTTGAAAGGTTATTTCAACTATCTGCAGCCTCCTCTTGGCTATCAGTCGATCCTTCTACCTGTGTTTCCATTTGCAATTTATTTAACCCTGTTTTTGATGATTTACCTGGTGTACAAATTTAACTCGATTGAGAATTACCGCAAAAACCGCGATATTCAAATCAATAAAAGCATCGACACGGCAACGCTCGGCACGCGTGCATTTACACATGCTCTCAAAAATCATTTGATTGGCATTCAGTCCGAGGCTGCCTATCTGAAGGAGCGACATCAGGCGGACAACGAAACCCTGTATAGTCTTGACCTCATCTTACAATCGTCACAGTCGGCGCTAACCAGCATTAATGATGCCGCTGATAAATTAAAAAATATCAACCTGAATCTCCAACCGATGTCCATTGATCTTCCGCTTCAACACGCTATTGCCCGGCTTAAAGAACAGACCAACCGCTGCCAAGTAGATTATTCGCCAGATACACTGCCGGCCAATTGCTATATCGATTCCAACCATTTCACCGAAGCCATCTATAACCTACTCCTCAATGCCAGCGAATCTCTCCAGTTTCGGGATGACGGCCACATTGTGGTTGAGGGAAGTCAGCAGAACGGTTGGGCGCTCATCCGGATTTCGGATAACGGCCCAGGCGTCGCCGAGGAGCACTTGGACACGATATTCGATCCTTTCTTCACCACCAAAGCTTCTGTTAATAATTGGGGGATCGGCTTGTCCTATTGTCATAAAATCATCATAGGCCACGATGGCAAGATTGTCGTAGAAAGCAAAAAGGACGTCGGAACGACCTTTACGGTGTACCTACCAATTATCTAAGTAATGGACAGCTGACGAAAGGGGATCCTGTACAATGACACACCAACCCATCCGTATTCTCATCGCTGATGACATGGAAGCTCACCTCAGAAGGCTGGAAAGAACATTCGCCAGACACGATGATTTCGCCTGCGTGGCGCGCGTTTCCTCGGGGCACGATGCAGTTATTCAAGCAGCGCTGCATCAACCGGATGTGATTCTCATGGATATCGAGATGGAATCCCAATTTGCGGGTATTCAAGCGGCGAGGACCATTCACGACAAATATCCCCAGATGAAAATCATCGTGCTCACCGTTCACAAGGATGAAAATTTCATCTTTGCCGCCTTCCAGACGGGCATCACGGACTATTTGTTAAAAACCGCCGCTGACGCCGAAGTCATGGAAGCCGTGCGGGCTGCCTACATGAACGCATCCCCCATCCGCCCGATAATTGCTGAGAAAATTCGCGGAGAGTTTGCACGCGTGAAGCGAGCGGAAAGTAGTCTACTTAATATTATTCAAATTATTTCGGAGCTTACGCCAAGTGAACTGCAGGTTCTTCGCTTACTCTGCGAAGGCAAGAAACGGAAGCAAATTGCTGAAGAGCGCTTCGTCGAATATGAAACGATCAAGAAACAGATCAATTCCATTCTCAAGAAATTTCAAATGCCCGATTCAGCGATGGTCATCCAAACCATTAATGATTTGCGGATTTTCGAGGTAATGAAGAAGCTCTAGGCCGGCTGTAAGCCATAGCAAAAGACTGCCCTACAAGTGGAAGACCTACTTGTGTGGCAGTCTTTTGAGCCTTTCATAGAAAACCCCCTCTGCAGATGGTGCTTTAGTCTCTCAAACTTATTTCCGATAAATCCAATGAATTCCTTTCATTTACAATATCAATCAAAAGACGGGCATTCTATCCGGGATACATCGCTCCTTCACAGCTTTCACATGTAAATTGTGGAGGGACTGTGGGATTTCCTTGATCCATTCGGTTAAAATCTTACACAACCTTAAGCCGTATTTCTTCGGGTTCCGAACAAGTCAAACAAATAAACTTCACTGTCTGTTTGGACAGAAGATAGTTGCTTATGGATATTTGTGGTTTCTTCTTTTTACCGAATCATCCTTTCTAAAAAGCCTCTTATTCGTTCACATACGGCATATCTTATCGTAAGTAGGCCCTCTTCTAGACAGACTTCTCTCTTATACTCATAGTAACCATTCATACTTTGGGCATACTATTGGATCTTTCCCTGTAGCTTTCTGTACTTATCTTTTAAAAAAGTCACTATCCTCATGGACGATGCCTACCTCTACCTCTTCCCCCAATTAAGCTTGTTCGCCAAAAAAATCTCATAAAACATGCTTTGTCTGTACCTGCGCCTCTTCCTCCGTCACACGACTAACGAGCTCCATCTCTACTTGCCCATAGTGCTATCGCAATCCCTATGTTGTACTTTGTGCAACATGATGAACGCATTTAGCCCTCCGCACTCCCCTATATTGTACTTTGTACAACATTACGGGCTACAAACCGCTGTTTTCGTGTAACAGCGCCAAATTGATTGTACTTTGTGCAACGAGGGCTGGAATTACAAGCAGTAGACCGCTTTATGTTGCACAAAGTACAACGAAGCATCCCATGGCACCATGAGGAGACCCGTGGTAGCCCTAATAAAGGGGTAAGCTTTGCTTACCCCAAAACATATAATTTCTTATCTTTCGAAAAAGGCTACCGACAGTAACGAATCGGTAGCCTTCTTTTCATTTTACAATCAGCTCATGATTCAGCTGTTCAACCAACTCAAGCAGCTCCAGAGGCTCGCGAATTGTATACGCAGGCACCTCTGTTTCATCCGCAGGTGAATGAGGATAACGTGTTGTCCAGCTTTGGAAGACACTCGTTATTCCAAGCGCATTGGCACCCTTAGCATCACGACTCAAATTGTTGCCGACCATAATTATGCGTGAGCAATCTGCCTCGTTAAGGTCAAGCGCACCTATCGCCGCCTTAAACAAACGAGGGCTTGGTTTACTTGCTTTAATCGTCTCTGAGTAAATCATAGTTGCAAAATAATCATACAAATTATTTTGTTTAAATACATTCTTAAACGACTGTGCATCCCCATCGGCCACCAAGGCGAGTGTATATCCTCTTTCAAAAAGAGTCTTCACCATAACATCCGCCCCAGGTATGATATCCGCACTTACAACAATCCCATCGGCATCTCGGACTTCGGTTGATTCATCGATAATCGTATCTCCGCTATCCAGAAATATGATCAATTTCTTGTCATTCATGTTGGAGTCATCCTCACTTTTCGTAATATCTGAATACTTGTGTGCTTACGCCATTGTAGAAAGAAGAGATTTCATGCGAGCAGGAATCTCGCTTCTCAGTTCATCCCAAGATACGAAGATATCTTCTGGTGCCCACTCGTGCAGCTCATACTCAAAAGTTGGCTGAAAACGGAAGGTTTGCATATGCTCTTCAGCTAGCTCGTCAATGCCTTCCCCTGTTTTAAACTCTCCTTTAAACATGTCTGGCTCCAGAACACCTCCATCTCCTATCTCTGTAAGGCAGCAGGATTCCACGTTAGGAAGCAAACGGAATACCTCTGCCAGCGGAGACATCGCATGTTTGCCCGGCTGCACATACAGATTGACGCGACCATCATCCGTTCTATTGCTGCTATCGCGCATAATGCCAAGCAGATATCGCCCATGGAAGCTCACTTCGCATGAAAGGATTGCCCCTTCATGGTCGATATACATCCAGACATGTTCCAGGTCATAAATATGCTGGATATCGTAATCATAATAAATCGCGTATTCGATTACCATTTGAACCCTATCAGGATCAACTTCAATGTTTCTGTTAAAAGATAGTGAGGGCCCGGATGACTTGTAAACGGTAACTCCTACACGATCAGGTTTAAATGGTTCCAGACGATCCATATACAGCAGGGGTGCAACACGAACCACAGTGTCCCAATGTGGGATATTCTCAGATATTTTCATTGTAGAACTCCTCCTTTGATCCCTTTGAGCATCAGTTCATTCGCATAATGGCAGGCTGCCAGGTGCCCCTCGCCCACCTCTTGTAATTCGGGTGCGGTTGTCTCGCACAACGACGTTTTGTACTCACATCTTGGATGAAAATGACAGCCCTGCGGCGGATTCGCCGGATTCGGAACCTCACCTTGCAGGATAATTCTCTCCCTTTTAATCGCCGGGTCGGGATTAGGCACGGATGAAAGGAGCGCCTGCGTATACGGATGTTTTGGCTGCTGAAATAGGACTTCGGTCGTTCCCAGCTCTACAATTCTCCCCAAGTACATGACGGCAATTCGGTCAGATATATGGTTGACAACGGACAGGTCATGGGAAATAAATAGATAGGTCATTTGATATTGCTGCTGCAAATCCTTCAGCAAATTAATAATTTGCGCTTGCACAGAAACATCAAGCGCTGATACGGCCTCATCGCAAACAATAACTCTAGGATTGGTGATGAGTGCTCTAGCGATTCCGATACGTTGACGCTGTCCTCCCGAGAAGGCATGCGGATATCGCCTCAAGTAGCTTGCATTTAAGCCCGTTCGTTCAGCCATCTCAACAACCATTTTTTCGATTTCCGATTTAGTTAGTTGTGTAGACGCCCTTAATGGCTCGCTGATAATATCGTAAACAGTCATTCTCGGATTCAAGGAAGAATAAGGGTCTTGGAAAATCATTTGAATGTCTTGTCGCACTTCTTTGTAAGCTTGTTTTTTCAGCTGCAAAAAGTCGACTTTCTGGCCGTCCTCTGTAAAGTAGTACACTTGGCCGGAGGTCGCTTCGATTCCCCGAACTAAGCACCTGCCAAGCGTCGTCTTGCCGCAGCCAGACTCGCCTACCAGACTGAATGTCTCGCCCTTGTGTATGGTAAACGAAATATCCGAAACCGCTTTGACCGAAGCTKCCCTGCGAGATCTTCCAAGGCCTTCGGACGCAGGATACTCCTTGACTAGATTCTGTACTTGCATAATGAGCTGATCGGTCATGGCTGCACTCCGTTTCCACTTGGTTTATCGCTATACAGAAAACAAGTGACCCTATGATCATCAGACAGCATCGTCTGCGGAACTTCATATTTATCACAAAGACCCGGAATCCGATCCTTACAGCGATCGTAGAATCCGCACATTGGAGGCATGTTGATTGGAACGGGCACTGTTCCCTCAATCGATTCTAAACGAGCCTTGTTGCTGTGGATCGTGGGAATAGAACGCAGCAATCCTTTTGTATAGGGATGCTTCGGATGATGGTATATTTCTTGTACTGGGGCTTGCTCGACAATCTTCCCTAGGTACATGACTGCAACTTCATCGCACATCTCTGCCACAATGCCTAAATCATGCGTAATAAACACAATAGCCATGCCAAAATCCCTCTGAAGCTGCTTCATTAACTCCAATACCTGGGCTTGAATGGTTACATCCAGTGCGGTTGTTGGCTCATCGGCAATGAGCAGCTCGGGTTCGCAGGATAATGCCATTGCAATCATCGCTCTTTGCATCATGCCACCGGAAAACTCATGTGGATATTGGTGGAATCGCTTGTCCGGGTTCGAAATCCCCACACGCTGCAGGATGTCAATCGTCATTTGGACGGCTTCCTTTTTGTTTTTGGTGCGATGAAGCAAGATGGATTCAATAATTTGATTGCCAATCGTATACAAAGGGGAAAAAGCAGCCATCGGCTCTTGAAAAATCATCGCGATTTTGCTTCCACGAATGGCACGAATGTCAGCCCCGTTTCTTTTGAGCTTCACGACATCGACATCCCCAAGCTGGATGGATCCCGAAATCTTTGAAGTCTTCGGCTGAATGCCAAGAAGAGCTTTGCCCGTGATACTTTTGCCACAGCCAGACTCCCCTACGATGCCCAAGGTTTTACCTTTTTTCACATGGAAACTAACCCCGTTCACTGCTTTTAACATACCCCGGTCTGTTGGAAAATGTATATGCAATTCATCCACTTGGAGAAGCGTTTGAGATTGCTTTGCTGTAGCCGATTCTGCCATAAGAAATTACCTCACTCAATTAGAATGTATGTATTATTTGTAAGGATCCGCCGCATCCCGCAGGCCATCGCCCAGAAAGTTGAAGGAGAGAACCGTGGTGATCACAAAGATAAGCGGGATCAATTTCCATGGATACAAGGCGACATTTTCCATTTGCTGAGCTTCCTGCAGAAGCACTCCCCAGCTTGCCGCAGGCGAACGAATGCCCAGTCCGAGAAAGCTCATAGCCGTTTCACCGATAATCATCGCCGGTATAGCGAGTGTCATCGTGACAACAAGGTAACTCATAAATCCAGGAACAAGGTGTACGCCAATGATCCGGGCACTGCTGACGCCGGAAATTCTTGCCGACATGACATAATCTTCGTTTCTTAGGGACATAAATTTACTGCGTACAACCCTAGCCAGCTCAGTCCATTCAATCAAAGCCATAATAATCGTAATGTATAAAAACATTTGCACGATAGGAACCTTCGGAGGTATCGCCGCAGAAAGTGCCATCCACAGTGGCAGCGTGGGAAAAGAGCGAATAATCTCAATAAGCCTCTGAATAATCGTATCGATTAAACCGCCGAAATATCCTGAAATCCCACCAATCAACAAACCGAGGATAAAGCTGATGCTGACACCGACAAGAGGAATGGTAAGTGAAACCTGACTACCAAGAACGATTCTTGAGAACAAATCCCTGCCCATGCCATCCGTACCAAAAACAAAATATTTCCCAGGCGCTTCTACGCCAAATAAATGTTTGTTGCTCGGAATTAAGCCTAGGAACTTATATTCCGTTCCTGTTACAAAAAATTGAATGGCATACTTTTTCTCCGTATCTTCTACGAATACTTTTCTAAGCGTTTCCGGATTGCGTTCCGATTTGAGTCCATATACGAAGGGAACAAAGTGAAATTTATTTGAGGCATCTATCCAATGCAATTTGGAGGGTCGGCTGTTCAAATTCACGCTGTCATAGCTGTCCAGCCCTTGCGGGGCAATAAAGTTGCCGAATAATGCGAGCAAATACATAAAAGTTAGCAGAAAAAGGCTGACTCTCGCCAGTTTATGCTTCATTAACTTGCGAATCATCAGCCGCCAGTGGGAGGCAGCGTAATAGGATTCTTCTTTATTTACAGCAGCATAACGTTTGGACCCTAAGAGATTTGACCATAAAGTTGAACCGCGAAAACTCGTTTTCATTCGTCACATTCCTTTACTTTGCATGCGGATTCGAGGATCGAGCCAGACGAGCAATATATCCGAAATCAACGTACCAAGCACAATGCATACAGCCATGAAGAGTAACCACGTGCCAGCAAGGTACATATCCTGCGTAAGCAGGGCTGTGTACATAACGGGTCCCTGTGTAGGTAGATTCAGTACAATAGCCGTAATGGTTGAACCTGTGAAGATAGCGGTAAGCGACCATCCAAGCGTACTGATAATTGGATTAATGGCAGCTCGAACCGGATACTTTATAATAATTTTCTTCTCTGAGAGCCCCTTTGCTCTGGCCGTTAACATATAAGGCTTGTCCATCTCATCAAGCATCTGCGCTCTCATGACACGTATTAAATCGCAGGTGCTGCCGGTGCCAATAACGATGACGGGAATGATCATATGCTTAATGAAATCCATGAATTTGGCAAAGGACCAAGCTGTTTCTACGAATTTGGGAGAAAATAAGCCAAGCATTGGGTCGCCGAAGCTAACATAAGAGAAGTACATTAGAATAATGGCCATCAGAAAGTTAGGTGTTGCCATTCCAAGAAAACCGATTGCTGTAAATACATAATCACCAACGGAGTACTGCTTCACAGCACTATAAATCCCAATGGGGATTGAAATTGCATACGTAAACACCATTGAAACCAAGGAAACGACAAGCGTTAGCGGCATGAATTGTCCAATAATGGCAGATACCGGGCGGTTAAAGCTGAGTGAATACCCGAAATCCCCCCTGCTAATCATGCCCCATATCCATTTGCCATATTGCATATACCAGGCTTGATCCAATCCATAGGCTTCACGCATCAACTGAAGCGATTGATCATCCATGATTTCACCGCTAGTTGACATCTTGGAGGCATACGTACTGATGAAATCCCCTGGAGGAAGCTGAATAATGAAGAATACTATGATAGAAATGAACAAAACGACCGGGATCATCATGATCACTCTTCGCGCGATGTAGGTTAACATGGTTTTCCTCTCTTCATTACGCAAAAAATGGGAGAGGACAAGCCCCCCCATTTTTACGCAGCTTGTTGTTTATTTCATGAAAAATTGATCCGGATGGGCATAACCTATGCCTCTATACTCATCGGCATTTACTAGCGTTGGCACATTCTTCACATTATTCTTAACAACCGTGAGGTATGGCGTAGCCGCTGTATAGCCAATAACCCATTGGTTTTTCTGGTGAAGCTTAATGATTTCATTACTCCATTTTGTAATTTCATCTTTGGTCTTAGCGGCCTTCACCTTGTTCCAATTCTCCATGATCATGGCAACGTCGCCTTCTGGCTTAACGCCTTCCTTACCATTAGAGGAATTGTACAAACCGTAGTGACCGAACCATGGTGTAATGAACCTTTTTCTTCGTAAATCAGTAAGGACAGATTAGAGTTATCATCAAATGTTCGGTATTTATGATTGCTATCCCATTTCAAACCAATATCATCGAAAAGTTTCGCAGCACGCGCAACGTCGAACGAGACCCATTGGTTTTTCCAGCCATCTTGGTAGTTCGGAAGGCTTTCAGGTACAGAAGATTGAGCTGGCAGACCGACACCACTCGTAATAATTTCGGATACTTCCTTGCGATCTACAGCGACAGATAACGCTTCTCTGAAACGAATATCTTGGAACAACTTACGGAGCTTAGGATCTTCTGCTGTTTGATTTAATTCAACGCCTGTGCTGGACCAACCTGGTGTTTTCCATGGAAGAACACGGTAATTCCCTTTTTTCTCATTTTCTTTGAGTACGGTGTAATCCTTGAAATCAAATTGTGCAAT
Organism: Paenibacillus sp. 01T422; assembly: GCF_056398785.1. Taxonomy (NCBI): domain Bacteria; kingdom Bacillati; phylum Bacillota; class Bacilli; order Caryophanales; family Paenibacillaceae; genus Paenibacillus; species Paenibacillus sp. 01T422. Next base: position 9,484 of record NZ_JBFTQB010000161.1, read on the forward strand.
TTCCACGTTTCCTGCCATCGTTTCAACCAGCTTGTGGCTGCTGTCTTGCATTTTCGTCATAACGATACGATCGATGTATGGAAGCTGTTGCCCTTCCGCGTCCGTTTTGAAGAAGTAAGGATTACGCTCCATCACGAAACGAGCACTGTTCGCATCGTTCTTCGCAACCCACGGGCGAAGTGTTGGACGCTGCGGATATAACCAGTAATAATAGCCTGTCCATAAACCTAGAGTCTTCGTATCTGCGAAACCATATTGTTTGGCAACCTCAAGTGCTTTAGCTTCGCCGATAAACTCAGGCAAAATTGTTTTATAATAATGCGCAGGCGCAAAGAACCATTTATTATCAATTGCCACGCGCTCTAGGAACTGAACGCTTGGATGTTTGAAGGTGACCTTGAACGCATAGTCGTTCACTTTGGTAACTTCTGCTCTTTCTTTCGCTCCTGTTACTGGATCATTGGAATAATAGCAATCGTACAACGCTTTACCGAACGTTTCTGGAATTAGCATGTGCTCCCAGTAGAAAATAACATCATCAGTAGTAAATGGTTTTCCATCCGACCACTTCATGCCTTCACGCAAATGGATGACGTATTCGGTGGAATCCGCATTCACTTCATAACTTTTGGCAACGTTAGGTTCTACGCCATTACCATCTTGCTTGAAACGGAAAAGTGGTTCTTCCGTTATCATTTCAATACCCCATTTGTCATCTGGCCCGTTCCAAGGATTGTTCCAGTCACCGCCGTATGTACCGATTGTTTCGAAGACCGGCTCTACCATGACGTCGTCTTTAACTGGAAGCCGATCTTTCACCACAGGCAATGTACCTGCTTTAACAAGTTCTTGCAACATCGGAGCTTCTTTGAGTGCAGCGTTATTGCTAGTTGCACTAGCTTTGGGTGCAGCTGAAGGAGTTCCAGTCACTGCTGCCGCTGAATTCGTTTGACTATTGCTTGATTCACAGCCAGTCAAAGCTGCAAGGAGACCAAGAGCAACTACGCTTACTACTAATTGTTTTCTCACTGTAGTTTCCCCACTCTTCTCATTCGAATTTTCTGATAACATAAAATACCAGTTGCGCAATATCAGATTATATTATGTCACTGACATATACAATCGTTCCGTATTTATTGATTTTGTAAACCATATAATTCCAAATGCAACTTGTAATCATCCGATAAGTACCTTAACAAAAAGAAAACATTATCTTTCGAAGGGCACAAAAGTGAAAACACACAAAATTAATAATAATTTTCTATATCAATGACATATAATTTATTATTGAAAATAAAAAAAACCTTAACATTTGGAAGAGGGGGATTACCCGCCCATCTTCCACTGTTAAGGACTCATTATGTATCGAATAAGGTCTATACGGTAAGAAGGCTATGCACAGAACTGCGTTCAATAATCGAAGTATTTACTTTAATCGTAATAGCTCCTTCTCTGGAATTCTCCATCCGTTTGTGTAATAGATTGACGGCAACTTGTCCAAGTTGCTCTGTCGTTTGCCTAGCTGTTGTCAATGGAACAGGAAGCAAACTAGCCAATAGAATATCAGAAAAACCGACAATAGACAGCTGCTCAGGTACGGACTTATTCATGTGAAAAGCCGTAAATAAGCATGAAGTCGCCAAATAATCATCGGTGCATAAGACGGCTGTTAGAGAGGGATTGTTTCTTAGAAACTCCTCTATTTGTGGATTGAAGGCAGTAAGATTATCCAGGTAATCCTCCGAACACTGCAAAAAAATATTTTGCCGGTTCAGCGAAAGATTGTGATCCAACATCGCCTGTACATAGCCTTGATACCGGTCATTCCTGCTGGTCACCCCATCAAATGGCATGGAGATATATCCGATTTCCTTATGTCCTTTTGCAATCAAATATTCAGTAAGGCTATACGTTCCTTGAAAATGATCGTGATAGACGCAATCAATATGTACCTCCCGGAAAATCCGGTCGATAATGACAAGCGGATAATTCATAAGATTCAGAGCCAGAACCTTTTCACTGCATTTCTCCCGCCCTCTAGGGTACAAGATGATGCCATCTACTTGATCGTCGTACAACTCCTGAAGGCACTCACTTTCATCCTCTTTGTCTTTGGA
>NZ_JBFTQB010000162.1:0-9045 GCF_056398785.1 Paenibacillus sp. 01T422
AAACCGGGATGAGTGTGGATGACATCAAGAAGTATTATGATTTGGTAAACGAAGGAATCTCAACCTTGCCGGAGAGAATCAAATCGATTGAAGATCAAAAACAAAAGCTGCTGAAAGATATTGAAGAGAAGGAAGCACAGCTCGTTCATTTGGAAGAAAAACTGAAGCGCTATTATCGCGGGGAAAATTATTAAGAGTGTTATCGAGAGACCAGATATTAAACTCATCAGACCAAGGGAGATACCCTACCAAATGAAGAAATGGTACACCATTAGCATGTATCTTGTGCTCATAATCATTGTTTATGTATATAAGGATGACATTTTGCATTGGATGCAGTATGGGAATGCGCCTGTTCTGCTTATTTTTGCAGCCGCGCTTGGGTTTATTATCGTACCTGTTATTCCCTACAAAATAGTTATTGGCATGCTCGGGTTTATGTACGGTCCATTGATGGGCGCCTTGATCAGTTGGACAGCTGCTTCCGTGGCGTCTGTCATTGTTTTTTTGCTGGCACGCTACTTATTCCAAAAGCAAGGCCGCGCCTACTTGTCCAAATACGAGAAGTTGGAAAAGCTGCAAGGTGCGATTGAAAAAAATCCGTTCCTGACTATTTTATTAGCTCGACTCATCCCGATTATCCCTCAGGCTGTCGTTAATGTCATTCCTGCCATTACTTCCATTTCGGTCGTTACATTCACCATTGCCTCCGCATTGGGCAAAATTCCGGCTATGCTCCTGTTTGCGTTCATCGGCAGCAATTTGTTTGCTGGCACTAGCAAACTCGTTTTGTCCGTCGGCGTGTATGTCCTTTTTTTAGCGTCCGTCTACATCGTTTACCGCGTTTGGCTCAAGAAGCGATGGCTTTAAACAGCTATACTTTGAGGAATTATTAATGCCTGACTCTGGCCCAAGTGTAAATAACCGGAATACTAAAAAAAACCATCCCGCAATGGGGATGGCTAATCATGAATGATATTTTATGCGAATCGATACGTCCAAAATCGCTCCGTTCCGAATCGCGCCTGAATTTCGGGATCAGATAATGTCTTGTTGCCTAATAATTCCGCGGCTTGGAATTGAGATTTATGCGATTCAATAGACGCCATCTTCTGTTTCAAGAAACCTTTAACGTCATTAAGGATATCGGGCTTGCCGATCTCTTGTTCGTGATTGTTGGCGAATGCCATGCAATGAACAGTCGGTCTTTGATCGGCAGGCATCCTGGCAATTGTCCGGATTACCGCTGCCCCGCATGCGTCGTGATCGGGATGAACGCTAAGTGTCGGATGGAAAGTAATGACCAACGAAGGATTCAGCTCTTTAATGAGCGCTTCGATACTTCCGTCCAACTTCGCTTTATCCTCGAATTCGATCATTTTATCGTGAAATCCGAGCATTCTAAGATCCTTGATCCCGATGGCACGGCAAGAAGCTTCGAGTTCCTGCTTGCGTATGCCAGGCAAAGTGACCCGGTTGGCGAAAGGCGGTATGCCCATGTTGCGGCCCATTTCTCCTAAAGTCAAACAAGCGTAAGTAACTTCCGATCCTTGGCCAAGATGCATGGCAAGCGTTCCTGACGCGCTGAACGCTTCGTCGTCCGGATGCGGAAGCACAACTAGGATGTGTCGTTCCATATTTGTTCGAATCCTCCTTTACCTTAGAACGGTTCCCGACTCAATTGCAACGCCACGACGAGTTTTCCCGCCGTATCATGCCCCGCAAGGATTAGCCTTTCGGTATCCGTCTCTTCATAGTGAGTAAGCCCCTCGGAATAAACCCAGCCTTGCTCTGTTTTCAAGCCGATGCGATAGGGCCCACTACCGGAAATCGAGCCGTGTGAATATCGAATAACGGCGTTTGAAATAAAGGTCGCGGCCGGATGCTTTGTACGATCCAGATGTGCAGCATACGCTCCCGTTGTCATCTCAAGATGGATATATAAATCCAGACCGATAAGGATATCGATAAACTGCTGGATTTTCGTTTTGTCGATGAGCTGCATTTACACTCCTCCAATCGCGTAAATTCTATCGGACTTCGTGTAGGATTGTCCGATATGACATCATTTTAGCATACCTGGGCATCGAATCCACGTTCACACGTTTTGGTTAAGTATTGATATATGAAAATTGCTGAACAGTTTACCGTAACCGTACTGGACAAGCGCAATACACTGTTTGTTTTTTTCTTATGGCTGCAACAATGCAACATTTCCAGACTGTGGGTCGTCATAKATATTGAATGTAAAAACTCTATGAGGTGATTGAACTTGAATTCCCGAAAAAAACTTCTAAGCTTATCCGCAGCTGCCATCTTGTCCCTTTCCTTAGCAGGTCAAAGTTTTGCAGCAACTTCAACATTCACCGATTTGGAGCAAGTTGCGGCCAAAGATAAAATTATTTCACTGCAATCCCAAGGTCTCGTATCGGGAGTTAGCAACGACCTGTTTCAACCCAATGCAACACTTACGGTCAGCCAAGGCATTCAAATGATCGTCAAAGCGCTTGGTTTGAACCTCAACTCCATTAATTTTGTAAAAGCACCCCTGGCAACCAACTATTTTGCGAAAGCAAACAATGATGCCTGGTATGCGCAAAGCTTAATAATAGCGGCGAATAACGACCTTGACCTTCATGCTGATCTTGATCCGAACCAGACATGGACGAAGGAAACCTTCACGAAAGAATTGCTTCTTGCATTGGAAGGTCACAATATCATGCACATGATGAAGCTTCCGCCGATCGAGATCAAAGACAAAGCCGAAATTACCTTTGACGCTCTTGGACCGATTCAAGCTGCTATTTACAAAGGGATTGCAACGCTTGACTCCGATGGAAACTTCCATCCACAAGCGGAAATTACACGCGCGCAAGCGGCTGAAATGATTTATAACTCGCTCAAATATATCCACCCTGCTGCAAATCAGACTCCAGAATCGGATTCAACCGGCGATATACCAAGGGATGGGAACAGCCAACCGATGATACCAGCTGGTGGTCAATCGGGTCAAGTTAAAGCAGATTCCATCGTTTATGAGAATACCCAATATGGCTTTCGTTTCACGCTTCCTAACAACTGGAAGGGTTATTCGGTCGTTACAGATAAGTGGGACGGTCTTTCAATAGCGGATTCGCAAGTCGAGAGCGTGGTGGAAAGCGGCGCGAAGATTAGCATTCGCCATCCCGAATGGACATCCGAACAACCGAGACAGGATATCCCCATTCTCATCTTTACCGTCGACCAATGGAATGAGCTTCAGCAGGAGAAATTCCATATTGGTGCTGCTCCAATTGGACCTAGTGAGCTAATCCGTAATGACAAGTACGTATTTGCACTTCCAGCACGTTATAATTTTGCCTACCCGGAAGGCTACCAAGAGGTAGAGGACATTATAACGAGCAATCCGATTCAACCAATTTCGTAATCACAAATCTATATGTTCAAGAAGGCGCGGATAATTCGCGCCTTCTTTTTTAATGCGCATCGAATTTCACTGGCTATAAAACACTAAATTAAAAATCACACTCATCTATCGTTGATGTTAACTCCGACCATCTTGCCGATAATAACTTCGCATAATCCAAAGAAAACAACCCATAATGCCCCAGAGAATAGCCGTCATTAACTTCTATCAATAGCGTATCCCCTTTATCAGTTAATCCAAAATCCACAGCATAACCGTTCGGAGCAGATTTGTATTGTAAGACAAGATTTTCAACCACTTTATAATCAAAGTGTAGTCTCCAATTACCTCTATACCTTCTAATGTCTAGAATCTTTCCATGTCTAACAAAACATCTCCATTCAGTGACAAAATTCACAACCTCGGAGCATAATATCTCAGGATCTTCACCATATGTCCCACATCCAACCAAATCTTTAGTCCCTCTTACCACTACTCCCGTAAACTTTTTATCCTCAACTGGCTTAATAAAAACGTTCCAGTTATCAGGATTGTTGGCTATCACACTTAATTTAGACTTCCAGACCTTTCTTCCTAAGTAGCCTTCTAATTCTTCTGGATAATCAATTTCAGGTGGGACTATATCATATTTGGAAAGTGTTGACCTAACATCATCAACATAGCTTACTATGATGTCTTCTTTGTTATGTTCCGTTACTTCTTCAATATTTTCAAAATAGAGTATCTCAAAGCCCATTTGCTTAAAACCATCATACGCGGCATAAAAATTATGATTTACTATTTGTTTATCAAAACCACTTTTAATAAATACCCTCATATCTCATCTACTTTCCCTCATATTGGATTTATCAACCTTATTCTTGGCTAGATTATCAAGCTATTTTGATCCAATATTGTATATGGCCGGTCTGAAATACTTCCCTACCTTTTCTAGCTCATTCATTACGTACTTTATTTTATTTTCATCTTGAAACCAATTGTCTTTTGAGGTCCCTGTTTTATCAATAACTGGACTTACATAAAAAATAGTCTCACTTGGAAAAACAAATTGATAGGTTAAAAGTGCTCTGCGAGCGTGATAATTTTTACAGACTAAAACAACCTTTTTGGGGTGAATCCCATGTTCTTGCAAAACCTCCAAAGATAAGCTTGCATTTTCAAAGGTATTAGTTGCTTTGTCTTCTTTAAATATTGATTCTGAAGGGACTCCTAGTGACACTCCAATATTTCTCAGGAATTCCCATTCAGTAGTTTCTACATGCGCAGTGGAACCGCCGGAAGGTAGTATAAATGGAGCAACGCCTTGATGGTATAACGTCGTTGCTCTTTCCATTAATTGAGGATGACTTGAACCTGGAATTAAAATAACATCTGACTGACCCATTTCCGTTTCGAAAAACATAAAATCACTAATACAGTCGAATGGAAAAGGCATATGAAGCCTCCTTTAGCATTTTTATTTAACCCATATATTACCACAATAAAACAAAAAAGCGGAAGCTAATCTTCCGCTTTCTGCCGAGGTTAATAAGTAATCGTAATAACTTTCGTCGCATCGTCAAACTGCACTTTTGCTCCTAACACTTCTGACATCAGTCTCACTGGTATCAGCGTAGTGCCATTATAGAGTTTTGCTGGTGTCTGCGTTTCCCGCTCCTGATTCCTTTCCCCCTAATACTAAGATGCCTACTTCTACTCCTCCATTATGACCTGCTCAATCCCCAACAGAATCAACTTCAGGCCAAACTCAAACGACTTATCGGTCCCAATCAACTCGAACAGCCCACTCTTGTACATACTCCGGAACTGCCCGGCTTCCGCCTCGCTCATAGAGTCCAGAAGCCGGATCATCTCCCCGTCTAGCAGCACTTCCTGCTCCTTATTGACGGTGGAAAACAGGCGCTGAGTTTGATAATTATCCAGAACGAAATAGAAGACATAGTTCACTAACGTAAGAACCGCTTGTAATTTCTGCTCTTGCTTGATTGGTGCCGATTCCATACATAGCAACATACGGTTGGTAAATCGGATCATGTCCGGCTCGATGGGTATCGTCAGCATCATCAGCTGTGTAGAACAGGGGTAGCGACAGAGTACGCGCCTCACGGTAACTGCAAATGCTATCAGTTGCTCCTTCCAGTCCCCCTCGGGATGGAACTCTTCCACGATAATTTTTGATACTTGGTTGGCCAGACGCTGATAGAGATTCTGTTTGCTCTTGAAGTACCAATACAGCGAGGGAGCCTGAATCCCTAGCCTATCGGCTAATCGTCTCATGCTGAACTTCTCGAGGTCATCCTCTCCAAGAAGCACCCATGAGGTTTCCAAAATCTTATCTTCCGAAATCTGAGGCTGCTGCTTTTTCATTGGTATCCGCCCTTTTATCTAACAGTGTAAGTTTGTGCTTTACAGGTCTATATCTCTATGATATCATCTAACACTGTAAGGTTCAATCTAACACTGTAAGATTGGTTTGAATGACGCTAGAACAACCTAACGAGGGATTCCTAATAAAGCAAACCTTCCAAAATAAAGAAAGAAAGTGGTGACCAACATGGATACAGAGAACCTTCATTATTTCGAAAAAGCACCTATCGCAAAAGCCATAGCTCATTTCGCCGTACCAATGATGCTAGGAATGTCAATGAGTGTCATATATGCCATCTTAAATGCCTATTTCATTGGTACACTGGAAAACACCGCCATGTTAACCGCACTCGCACTAACCTTGCCGTTATTCGCGGCTATAATGGCCCTTGGCAATTTGATTGGCATCGGGAGCAGTGCATTTATTTCCCGTTTGCTGGGAGAGAAAAAATATGATGATGTAAAGCATGTGTCCTCATTCGCTTTTTACAGCAGTTTAGCGCTTGGACTTATCTTGATGGCCGTCGGTATTCCATTCATCGATGCCATCGTTCATGGCCTGGGAGCGACGCTTGACTCATTCGGCTTCACGAAGGATTATGTCACGATTATGATTGTCGGTTCACCATTCATCGTATTATTCTTCACATTGGAAAATATCGTGCGCTCTGAGGGCTCAGCAATCACATCGATGGTCGGTATGATTCTCAGTGTTGTCGTGAATATTATTCTTGATGCGTTAGTCATCTTCGTCTTTCATTGGGGGGTGATTGGTGTTGCGTCTGCTACGGTCATTGCTAATTTGGTTGCGGGTGTCTTCTACGCCTTCCATATCGGATATAAGAGCCAATTCTTAACTATCTCCTTAAAATGGTTTAAGGCTTCCAAGGATATTCTCAGCAATGTATTCAAAATCGGAGTTCCTGTCTTTATTATGAGTGTATTCTTAGGCGCAATGTCGCTAATCTTTAACCGATATCTAGTCGAATATGGCGAACAAGCCGTAGCGGCATTTGGAATTTCATCACGTTTATTGCAATTTCCCGAAGTTATTCTGATGGGCTTATGTGAGGGAGTTGTGCCCTTGATTGCCTTCTCTTTTGCAGCGAATAAAATACGTATGAAACATACCATCCAATTCACGATCAAAGCGATTGTCGCGCTAGCAGTCGTGTTCGGCATCATCGTTTTTCTCGTTTCCGACCACTTAATTGGTCTATTTACGAATGATCCGCAATTAATTCAAATGGGCAGTTACATTCTACATGTGACGTTCTTATCCTTGTTCATAACTGGAATAACCGCGCTGTTTACGGGGATCTTCCAAGCAACAGCACAAGGAACCGCCGCGTTTATTATGTCCATTATTCAAGGAATTACGCTGATTCCAGTCTTGTATATCGCTAATCGAATGAACGGCTTCCACGGGGTTGTCTGGTCTCTCGTCATATCAGATGCCGCCGCGTTCCTTGTTGGTGCCATCATGCTGTATGTACTGCGTAACAAATTGCAGCCGGACATTGAGAGCCTAGTACAATAGAAACTTATTCATAACTAAATAAGAGGCAGCCAGTAAGTGTGGGCTGCCTCTTTCGTTCTATAATTAGTATCAGTTAAACTATTCTTCAAAAAGAGCCTTCAAAACCTCCGGTGTCAGCCCCTCTCCCCCATAAGAAACCAATGGTGAAATTTCAATGTTCAGACCTTCCAGCACGGTGGAAGCTACACCTGCTTCCAGGAGCCACCGCTTATGCAAACCCTGCACAAGTGAGCGAGCTGTTGCGGGGCTGTCCTTTCCTTCCTTGTTTTTGACAGGGGCGAATTCTTCCTCTCTTCGTATTTTCAATACCATCATACGTTCGACGAGCGGGAAGAAATCAAAGATCAATTTTTCAAATTTGAAAGCATTTGGCGACGCCGGATGAACGGTATTGCCCTGATCGTCTATGAATTTGACTGCTTTATGGGCCGCATGATAAGGAACATTCGCATCCGCATGCCGTTCGATAAAATCGGTGCGAAACAAATGGATCGAAAGGTTGGCCAGACCGTAGGTCAAGTGGCCCGTTCTATCGCTTTCGTACATTAACTCTTTAGGCACGTCCATGTATTCCACGACTGCCGGTCTACCATCCTTCAGGCACAGAATGCCGACTTTTTCCTCTGGGTAGGCTTTTTCTGCGACTTTAGTGGCAATCGGATAGTTATAATGTACAGCAGTCCCTATAAACAAAGGATCAGCAACTCGGATCAAGGCATTGTCGACATTGTAATAGAAAAGCCACTCCACTCCCCGACGTTTCAGGTCGTCCAAGGCTCCGGAGCGCTTCATGGAAGCAAAGGAGTCACCGTTTCCGCTGGGAGTAAGACCAATTTCGTCCTTGGCGGAGAGCAGAACGCGTCCTGTAGAATCCAGTGCAGGCAGTACGCTTTGCTGGAAGAAGAAAATGTCTACTGCCTCATAGCCGAAAAACGCTGATGCCTGGAAATACCGAACAGTATCCTGATGATTCTCAGGACTGGTCATTATGTACCAAGGGATGGACCGTCCAGCTCTCCTGGACAAGTTGAGCAAGCGCTCGGCTTGGAGTTGGAACAGTGACTTTCCAGAAGGGAGCCCGATGTTATAGGTCCCCTTCGGTCCTTCATGCTCCAGACGGCTTCCCTGCCCTCCAGCAACGACAAGCACCGCGACTTTGYCTTGGCGAAGCCGGTCCCAGCCGATCTCGGTCATTTGCTCACGCTCCTCGTCGCTGTATGCCTCTGAGTCGAAAGCTGCCATTGGYGAAATAAAGTCGGTACTTACCAATGGCTCCTTCGTAAGTTGAAAAAGCTCGCCAAGAGCAACAAAATCCAGCTCTTCCATTTTATCCAGCAGCTTATTCTTCGAGGCATTGGAAAGCGACGAGTAATGCCTGAGTATATGCTCCTGACCGTAAGCTTGCGCCTTTTTATATAAATCGTTATAACGCTTATCCACGAAAAACCTCCTTGTAGACCGCTTCGTCGCTATCCTATTTTGCTTCACTCAACGCTTGAGCGGCGAGCTCATCTTTTCAACCCTATCAATGATTTCTGATATCGCATTCATACTGATTGGTTTGCTGATGTAAGCATCCATGCCTTCAGATAGATATTTCTCGCTATCGCCTTTGATTGCATGAGCTGTCACTGCCACTATGTACGGGTGTTTCTTCCCGTTTAACAGTTCATTGATTAGCTTCGTGGCTGTTAATCCATCTATCCAGGGC
>NZ_JBFTQB010000163.1:0-12093 GCF_056398785.1 Paenibacillus sp. 01T422
ATATATGAGTCACCTACCTTAATACTAAAACTTTACGACAAGGGTTGATTGCGGATCAAGAGTGATCTTTTCTTTAAATAATATTTTCCCCTCTGAACAGACTACCGCTACCTCTTCCCCTCCAAGCATAACGCTCTGAATGTCGCGCCYCTTCAACAATTCACTTCCGAAGCTGGTTAACGCCAGTTTCCCCATCTTAACCTCCAGCTCCAGCTGTCCAGCTGATCTGCGGAACTCACCCCAGCCGTCATTCAAACTCCAAAAACTGCTGAATGCGTCTTCCTGCCATTTCGGACTAAAGCCAACATGGCCTTGGACCATATCGTACTCGAATCCGCTCAGAGCAAGCAGTAATCCGAAGGAAGCCATGGAGCGAGCATAATTGCTGCCGCATTCGAATTCATTCCACGGATTGCGGCGTTCGCCGTCATACCGGTCGCGAATCGCCTTCACCACACGCAGCCCTTCTGTCACATATCCCTCATAAATCATATGGCAGGCAGCCTGATATTCGAAGCCATTCATGCACTCTTCCGCGTAAGGAACAGGCACAATCGGAGAGTTCGCATCCGGCCACGAGCAGATGACAAGACCGGCCTCCTCATTTAACCCGTAAATGCGGCAAGCATTCGGGTGGTCGCCCAAATTTTCAATAAAATTGTTCTCATATATGGATTGAACCGCACGTTTTACTTTCTCAGAATCCAGCACATAACCTATGCCAACCAAATGAGCAAACCACTGGCCAAGCACCTGATCTATGCCGCAGCCCTCACCAATTTGATATTTATGCTCCCCTGCCTCTTCATTCCAGTACACCGTTTCTGCACCGTACTTTTCGAGCACGGAACGGTCTTTGAGATCGACCATTTGATGGAAATAACGTCCATTAAACAAATGCTCATTCGTCCATGCCGATCCTTTGAGCCTGATCGCATCGTATTCCGCCGCTGTTTCTGGCTCACCCAGCGCATTCGCCATCTCGGCTGCCGCCTTCAAAGCTGCCAAGTACATGCTCGTCAGCCAGGAGTTCGGGCCGAACAACTCCATATCGAGCGTATGATGCTGCCGCCCTTCCATAACGCCGTCCTTGTCGGCATCCCATTGGTCTTCATTGGTTGGCTCCCAGGCAAACTCAAGCGCTTTGCGAATGTTTAGCCACAGAGATCGCAGCCACTCTGTATCGCCGGACACTTTCCATTCGCGATACGACTTAATAATGCCCCCCATTTGCCCATCAGCAGCGGCTCTGAAATTATTATCGCGTGTTGTCCGCTCTGCTGGCAGCATGAGGCGGAACGCCATTTTCCCATTTTCAAACTGGGCATAGGTATAGTCGATCTTCCGCATCGAACGTGCTAAAGCCGGGAACAGGAAAGCTGTCGCTTGCTCGTAATTCCATACATGTGTGCAAGAGCCTTCGCAGGAGCCTTCATTCGTATGTACACCCTCAAACCCGTACAAGGTCCCATCGGTTAAACGCAGTACAGTAGGAGATTTTAAAATAGAAATATTGCTGCTAATTGCATCAACAACCGTATCAGGCAAGGTGGACCCGAATAACGTATCCTTAAACATTCGCGACTCCGCATGCAACCGCTCGTAGTTAGTCATCACGTATTTAGCTGTATCGGTAGAATCCTGAAATAACGTCGAATAATAATTTTTCCATGAAGGTAGTTGATCGCCGCCTGGATTCCAGAAGTTAACATAATTCGGAAAACTCCATGTAAGAATGAAACGAAATGTTGCTTTACCACCCGGAGGTACGGTACGATGCCCACTCAGCAAGCCGACATCCTGGTGCTTTTCATGCACTCGTCTCGGATCTAATTCACTTGACGCCTCGTAGTATCGCTCCTGAAAGCGGCCTGGCCGGCGAAAATCCTTCCAAAACACAGTCAAGTTGTCGAACCAACTCCCACGAAACCAGTACGTCTGATAGCTGACGTCATCATGATCGGCAAGCAGCGTCAAATCGCCGAAGTCCGCTTCATCCTCTGTGTACTGGATGGAAGACATCCGAATTGCTCTTCGTCCATCTACCTCAGTGGCTTCGTTAATCGCTCCTTTGCGAAGAGGGTTCGTCAAGTTGCCTACCACACTCAGATCTAATTCATCCGTGGAGCGGTTCGTCACTTCATATTCGAAAATAGCGCAAGGAATCGACGAATCGCGATCGTTCAACGGGATGAATGGATTGAAGGCTGTCAACTTGACGTGGATGGGATCATCCTGATCATCGAACGTCATTTCTGCAAACGGGAATTCACCACGAAACGACGTATTCTTAAAATGCGGGAATCCAGACATATTCTCACGTCTAGGCCCGTAGCCATAGCCTTCAAACTTCCCTTTTCCTTCACCGGTATAAGGCGTTTGCAGATCCCCGTTCAACACTTTGGTCAGAATCACCTCGCCTTGACGCTCCGCTTTTACAGCAAAAAAGGAAAATCCATTAAAGCTCAGCTTATTCGGACGATTGAAAATCTCCCAATCGATCAGCCGCCCATTCCCGGCCAGACCAATGCTGCCCGTCCCAATACCACCAAGCGGAAATGAGATTTGACTCGTTTTGGCACCTGTATACACAAAATTTTTCTCCATACCAAACTGTTCATTTTTTGACTGATTCGTACTCATATGACGGCCTCCTCAAATTCCTCATGTTAGATAAATAGTTCCTTGTGCTCCTTACATTTTAAGTCCACCCGCCGTAATGCCATCGAGCAAATATTTTTGTCCGAATATGTAAAAAAGCAGCGGCACGATGAGCGACAATGTCACCCCTGCCAAGATGGCAGAAAGGTTCCCGGTTCCAAACGCTCCGGTTAATGCGGTCATACCGATTGGCAGCGTCATTTTCTCAAATGAATTCAGAAAAATCAGCGGCCGGAAGAAATCATTCCAATGCCCGATGAAGCTAATCACCGAAGTGACGGCCACCGCTGGATAGGACATCGGCAGAATGACCTTAAGAAACACCCAAATACGGCTGGCTCCGTCCATATATGCGGCTTCATCATACGCGCTCGATATCGACATCATCGTCTGCCGAATCATGAAAATACCGAACGGATTAATGAGTCCCGGCAAAATAAGCGCCAGATGCGTGTCGACGAGACCCAGCTTCGACATCAGAATAAACTGCGGGATGATCGTTACTTGTCCCGGAATCATCAGCCCGGAAAGAAAAATGAGAAATAGCGCGTCGGAAAGATGGCAGGCGGCAGCGAAAACGAGTCTTTTGGCAACCGCAGCGAGGTGGAGAATATCCAAAGGAATGGGGTCAGCATGAGAAAGGATAAGAGCAGCAGCACGCCATCGAGTAGAATACGTCCTGGCTTAAATCCCCGCATGACGCCCGTTTTAGTCCCAGCCCCTGCTGCCTGAAGATTGGAAGCCTCCACTTATATCAACTCCTCTCTTAGTCCCTATCATAGTTGACCCATTTCTTACTAATAGAAAATTGAAAGACCGTTACACACAGTATGATTAAGAATAGACTGAGCGAAAGCGTAGAAGCATACCCCATCTCATGATGCTGGAACGCCACTTCATAAATATACATATTCACTGAACGGGAAGCGTCTCCTGGTCCGCCTGATGTAATGAGGTATGGCTCATCGAAGATTTGGGTCGCACCAATCAAAGTTGTCACTAAGACAAAGAAAATCGTTGGCGAAAGCATAGGCAGTGTGATGGAGAAAAAGCGCTGTGTTTTATTCGCTCCGTCAATTTCGGCGGCTTCATATAGAGCAGCGGGTATGCTTTGCAGTCCAATTAAGTAATACAGGAACGCATTGCCGATAAATTTCCAAAAGCTATATATCGCTACAGCCACGTAGACCCACTGTGGAGATTGCATCCAGGCAATAGGACTGACGCCTAATTTACCTAACATGAAATTCAATATACCGAAATCCTTGCTGAAGATGAACTGCCAGGCGACCGCAACCGCAGCAGAAGTCGCGAGTACGGGGAAATAGAAAATCGTACGGTACAAATATTTCCACCCTTTGCCGATATTTCGATTCACCGCTAAAGCAATCATTAGACCTAGAATCGCATGCATAGGGGTTAAAATCAGTACATACTTAAGCGTATTTCCGTACGTTAGCCATAAGCGATCATCTGCGAACAAATGCTTGATATTGTCAAAATCGATCCATTTGGCTGGCGTAATGACGTTGTATTTCGTAAAACTTAAATAAAGAGTAGCCACAACTGGCTCGCCAATAAAAAGCACAAAAAATAGCAAAGCTGGCGCCAGAAATAACAAGCCGACAACAGTATTGGACATCTTACGGTAAGTTCCCACGCTAGACTCCTCTCATGAACCGTGGAGCCAGGCGATCCAGGTGGATCGCCTACAGGCTGCCAGCGATTCGGCGTCATTTTTTCAGGATAGCGTCGATTTCTTGTTTCGCTTTCTTCATGGCTGTCGCCGCATCGGATTGATTAGACAGAATCTCCGATACGTGGCGGTCGAATACGCCTTGAATTTCGCCATATTGCATAGGTGCTTCTACCGCTTTGGCGATATCGGCACTTTCCGCATACACCTTCCAGTTCTGTGCTGGTGTTTTCGGCAGAACTTCGTTCATGACGGAAATACGTGTAGGAATAGAAGTATTGGAAAGCGTCGTTTTCTGTGAGTAAACGCCGCTCAGGAAAGCTGAGAGCTTGTAGGCGGCTTCCGGATATTTGGTCGATTTGAGGACAGGGAATGCCCCGGAACCAAAGATTACTTTGTTCGTCTTGAGTGTCGGTAAGAATTGCACATCGATATTCGTGAATTTATTTTTGTCATACGTGCCGAATGGCCATTTCCCGGCAGAAATCATCGCCACCTGACCATTCATGAGCATCTGAATTTGGTCATCCTTCGGCCCTGGAACTGGCGCAACTTTATATTTATAAATGAGATCCTGGAAAAACTGCATCATTTCGATGGCGTTCGGATCGTCTAATTTACTGGTTGTCATGTCGTCATTCAGAACACTTGCGTTATTGTTGAACAACCAAGCTGAAGCGCCAAAATAATAATTCGGAATCGCAAATCCGTATTGTTTTTTGCCGTCTTTTTCCGTGGTCAGCTTCTGCGCATATTGGAGAAAATCATCCTTCGTCCAGCCTTTATTCGGCATAGACAAGCCAGCTTGCTTCAGCATATCCGTGTTAAAATGCATCACGACATTGTTCCAGTCCCACACAAAACCGTACGTTTTTTTGTCGATGACAAAGGGCGACTGCAGTTTCGGATGCAAATCATTATAATTGTCCAGTGCAGCCGGATCGGCTTTCATGTATGTATCCAACGGGAGAAGCAAATCCTGCTTCGCAAACATTTGAATGCCTTCGATCGCAACGCGAATGACGTCAGGCGATTTGCCGCCAGCGATCATCGTCTGAATTTTATTGAAATAGTCAGCCCAGCCGCTACTGACGACTTCCACCCTTTTGACAGTGATATCCGGGTTTTGCTTATTAAATTCAGCCAAAATATTCGATAATTGCTCATCAGTAGCTTCATTTTTACTCCAAACTAATGTTAATTCGGCTTTGCTTGATTTCGATGAGGTTGTTGTTGAATTAGAGCTGCATGCGACTAGTGACCACCCAAGTGCAAAAATTAATAAGAAGACCCAAACCTTTTTCATACAGGACACCATCCTTAGCAGAATGTGACGCCGCGCTCCCGGATTGGCATAGCCGGTGCGGCCTGATGCCTTTCTACGTTGTGATTCATGGTCCAATGCTATTCCCGTGCACGTGCACGGTTAAGACTAAAAAAATTTGCAACAAAGCAACCTCGCCGCTAAGGGCGTCCCCTACTTCGGCTAATCCAGCATTGGAGCTCCGCTCACCTACGTCGTGCACGTGAACGAACTCATCTTAACAAATAAGTTTTGTTTTGTAAACGCTTTAATTAAAATTCGTTCCTATTGCCTATATTCACGTATTCCCTTTACGTTCACGAGCACGGGTATTGACCTGCACGCTCAGTTAAGCTACGATTAGACCACTATAGGCTTTTCACGGAGGTCCATTCCAATGAACGTTACCAGCAAACAAATCGCCGAATTGTGCGGCGTTACCAGAGGGACCGTAGATCGCGCGTTGAACAACCGTCCCGGCATCCATCCGGACACACGCGAGAAGATTATGCGCGTCGCTGAAGAGCTTGGCTACCGGCCGCATTTCTTGGCTCAGAGCCTTGTAAAAGGTCATACAAAAACACTTGGCATCGTATTATTCGACATCCACAACCAAATTTTCTCTCAACTCTTCCATGCCTTCGAGGCTGAGGCCYGGAAACGAGGTTATATCGTATATCTGGTGCTTTCCAATCGAGACAAGGAGCTTGAATTGGAATATATCAACAACTTGTTAGATCGTCGAGTCGACGGAATTGCCCTGCTGCCGGCGAATGACAGCAAGAAGTTCGAGTCCTTTCTCCTTCGCTCGCGCACACCTATTGTAACGTTCGGCAACCGTCTATCCGGTCCATTCCCTTATATTTGGATTAACGATAAACAGGCGATCTGTGACTCTGTTACCTTTCTTGCTGACCAAGGCTACCGCCATCTTATCTATTTAAGCCCTCCCTTGATGCGCAGAGGCAAAGAAAATATTTATGTGCCTGAGCAGCGCTATCAAGGTTTTATCCAAGCCTGTGCAGATATTCCCGACATGCAGTTTACTGTCATCGGGCATAAGCAATACTTGGCTGAATTAGAAACGCTGATGGATACCACCGACAGCAAATGCGCCATCCTCTGCTCAAGCGATGTATATGCCTTGGAAGTTCTGAAATGGCTAAAATCCCGTAAAATTCGCGTGCCTGACCAGGTCGGCCTCATGGGCTTCGATAATATTGAGTTTCTGAAATATATTAACCCCTCCCTTACGACGGTGGATTATAATGTGAACGAAATCGGAACGAAACTTGCTGATCTGCTGATTCGTCGCATTAACGATGATGAAGTACCGGCTGAGACATTGATCGACCATCATGTTCTGCAAGGGGAGTCCGTGTCGTTGTAAGCTGACTAGCTAGTGGATGAAATAAAAGGCAGATTGCGATGTGCAATCTGCCTTCAACGGTTTTACTTGGTCGGATCTGGATAAACATCGACCGTAACGCTTTTCCGGTCGATGTCGTGTCGTTCATGTCTATACATCTGTGTTCGCTCCATTCCTTATCGTGACATCAACGAAAGCTTCGCAGCAGGCAAGCCAGCCGAAGTTCCGGTGATTATGATTCCTCCTGTAACCATAGCGCTCTGAACCAATAAAAGGCAATACCCGTTAAAAGCTCTGCGCCTATTCGCCTTATCTGACTCATGACTACTCGGGTTCCCATTGCCAACTCCGAGTATGCTTCCAGCCCCTTCTACCGCGAAAATAACCTCGTTATCTGCGATAGGCACAACGCGTCCCTGCTCGTCGCGGATCGATACACGGATAACAGCCACGTCTGTCCCGTCTGCTTGAAGCACTGTTCGGTCCGCCTCCATATGAATGTGAGCTGCGACGCCCGTGGTTTGAACCTGTTTTACCGCGAAGATGCCGCCGTCTTTGTAAGCCGTAGCAATCAGCTCGCCAGACTCATACGGCACTGACCATGCCAAATGACCGGCTTTGACCATGCTCTTGAAGCCCAAACTGCGTCCATTCAGCGTAAGCTCAACCTGATCTCCATTGGAATAGACCCAAACATCAATAGGTTCACCCGCTTTTTCGGCCCAATTCCAATGCGGCAATACGTGAACGATCGGCTCATCGGTCCAAACGGATTTTAAATAATAATAAACATCTTTCGGGAAGCCGCACGTGTCCATGATGCCAAAATGAGAACTAATGCACGGCCATGTATACGGCGTTGGCTCCCCTCTATAATCGAAACCCGTCCAGAGGAACACGCCGGTCAGAAACCGGTTTTTAAGCACATCGTTCCAAGCCTTCTCCACCGTACAGGACCATGAGGGCATGTAGATCCCTTCATACGCCGGGCAGTAGCCTCTTTCCATATCGATTTCATAAATGCCTCGGGTCGTCGTACTGCTTGCGCTTTCACTTCCAATCATGATTCGGGATGGGTGGGACTTGTGATCCGATCTATCTTGTTTTTTGCGCTGACCGTAATTGTAGCCGACGATATCTACCTGCTCGCTGTACGTCCCGTTATTCCAGCCGTGATTCATCGCCGCGAGCGTTGGCCGAGTTGGATCCAGTCTGCGAGTCACATTATGCATTGATCGAAGAATGCGCGCTCCCATGCGCTTGCCTTCAAGAATCTCTTCATTTTCCATACACCATATGATGATGGAAGGATGATTGCGATCTCGCAATATCAAACTTTCCAGATCAGCAATCCCTTTGGGCGTGCTATCCAGGAGCCGATTCTCATCAATAACCATCAAGCCCAATTTATCACACATGTCGAGCAATTCCGGGGTTGGCGGATGATGTGCGCTCCGATACGCATTGCAGCCCATTTCTTTCAACAGCTCTAGTTTGTAAGCAATTAGCCGATCTGGCAAGGCGACCCCGACACCAGCGAAATCCTGGTGATTGCAGGTACCTTTGATAAGCACCGGTTTGTCGTTCAGGAAAAAACCATCTCGCGTAAATGCGATGGTGCGAATGCCGAAGACCGTTTCATAGACATCTACCACGCTGCCGTCCATGGAAACTTCCGAAATTACTCGATACAGATAAGGACGTTCAGGCGACCACAGCTGGGGATCAGATACCGAGATAGATTGCTCTGTCTCCCGCTTAGTCAGCCAAGGTGCGCTGACTTGAACAGATTGTGAAGCGATTCTTGCACCTTCCGCATTCACAATAGTGGAAATCAACTCGCATACCCGATCTTCCTCATATTGGTTGTGTACAACTGTGCGGATGACAACTTCCGCTGTTTGTTCTGTTATTACAGGCGTAGTGACATATGTTCCCCAGTGGCCAACATGCAGCCGGTCTGTCTTTTGCAGCCACGTGTGCCGGTAAATGCCGCCGCCTTCATACCACCAACCTTCGCACCGCGTAGCGTCCACTTTTACGACGATGACATTATGACCTTCTTCTCCGTATCGAAGGACATCTGAAATATCATAATGAAAGCTGGTGTAGCCACTATCATGGGTGCCCAGCAGATGCCCGTTCAACCACACCGTACTTACCCCCATAACACCATCAAAGTGAATGCTGATGCTTTTCCCTTCGTCGTACGACGGTATAGCGAACATTTTCCTATAAAATCCGATCCCCATTGGCAAATATCCATGGCTGGCAGGACGGCTTCCCAAATTCGGATCGTTCACCACATCTCCTTCCACGATATAATCATGGGGAATGTTTATTCGGCTCCAATCCTTAGGGAGGGCTGTCTCCGCTGTTTCTTTGTCTGCGTAAGCAATCTCAAGCCATTCCCCTTCCTCCCGCTTGCCATTGTCCGTAATACCGCCTGTCATCCCCGCTTTTACAGCGTACTTCACGTCTATATCACCTTTGTGGAAAAACCAGTCCCTGTCAAAACACTCTCTACTCCTAGATTGTTGATGTTCCATTAGTAAACCTCTTTCTATTCTTAGTTTGGTATAATTTTATTGATAATTATATGTATTTATTAATCAGCGAACAATCCAATGATATTTATGTTAATATAACAATATTAATATTATTGAGAGTGATGCAGATGAAACCTTTTTACTGGAACGTATTAACGGATATCGATTTTCGATTGCCCCTCTATATTGTCTCAACCGGGAGTTGGACTCATCAGCCTCAGGTTTCCCGAAAAGATGGCTACAAGGCATTTCAATGGATTCAATGCCTGAATGGCCAGGGAGTACTAGAAATGGCAGGGAAATCCCTCACCATTTCCAAGGGACAAGGCATGCTGCTGTATCCCGGGGTCCCGCACCGTTATTACCCGCTCTCAGAGCCATGGACCGTGCAATGGGTAGAATTTAATGGCAGCTTCGCAGGAGAACTCCTCCAATCTATGCAATTCCTTGAATCTTCTGTGCTTTTTATCACGAAACCCGAGGTGTTCGAGTCCCGTATCCATGAAATTAATCATATGTTCAACGTCCGGAAATACGGCTCAAGCTACGAGGGATCTCAGCTTCTCTACGGCTTGCTGCTCGATCTGTTCAGGTATACATCCACTTCGGATACCCGCTCCAATCAAGAGCAATATGAGCATTTAAAGCCGGTGATTGACTATATAGAGAACTCCTATGACCAGCCGCTCACATTAATTGATTTAGCCAATCTCCTATCGGTAACGCCTCATTATATGTGTGTTCTCTTTCAACAAACGCTCGGCACAAGACCATTCGAGTACATCAACCGCTTCCGTATTCATAAAGCAAAGGAATTTCTTCAGCAATTCCCAGAGTGGGAGATCCAGACGATTACCAGAAAAGTCGGCTTCGAAAGCCCCAGCTATTTTATTAAAGTATTCAAAAAAATCGAGGGCATTACACCGAAAGAGTTTCGAAAGCAGCATGAACTGCGGTGATGACGCCATGCAACAGAAAAACGGCTGACTCTGGTATTTCCTACAGAGTCAGCCGTTTATTAGTTAAGTTTAGTTGTCAGTTCGAACTCATTACTCTTTCACAGAACCAAGCGTAATCCCATGAATGAAAAAGCGCTGCAGGAACGGATAGATGACAAGCACCGGGATCATTGCAATAAAGATTTTAGCCGCATTCAACGTCTGATTCGAGAGCTCGCTCATCTTCTGAATTTGCTCCGCTGTCATCGTATTGGCATCCACAATAACAACGAGCTGTTGAATGTAAGTCTGCAGCGGATAATGATCCGCATTCGACATCAACACCAGACCGTTAAAGAACTCATTCCAGTGATAAACGATACTGAACAAGGTCACAGTCGCCAGTACAGGCACGGCCAGTGGAATGAATATTTTTACAAGCATATACCAAGGACCTGCACCGTCGACGAGTGCTGCTTCCTCTAGTTCCTTGGGCAAATTCCGGAAATAGTTAATGACCAGAATCACACTGAATATCGGAACACTGTTTCCAAGGACAAGTGCCCAAATATTATTGATCAAACCTAGTGATTTAACCGTTTGATACCAAGGAATCAAGCCGCCGTTAAATAACATGGYGAAAACCAAAATCCACATCAGCACATTGCGGAACGGCAAATCCTTCGCATTTTTGGATAATGGGTAACCCAGCAGCACGATAACAACAAAGTTAAGGCTCGATCCCAGAACAACGCGCTGTATCGAAATCCAGAAGGAATTGAAGAATTTACTGTCGCCCATAATTTCATGATAGGAATTTAAGTTAAATCCAACCGGCCAAAAGCTGACCTGCCCCGAAGACGCTGCTGTATTGTCGCTTAACGAAACAGCCAAAGTGTACCATAGCGGAAGCACACACAAGAGAGCGATGCCAACCAACAGCACGATTAGGAAAAGATCAAACACTTTGGAGCCTATTGTTGTTTCTCTGACCATAATCCTGCTCCTTTATATTAAAAAATACGATAATTTGCAAACTTAGCGGCTAGAACATAGGAAGTGGTAATTAACGCGAAACTAATGACGGATTTCAAAAGCCCCATAGCCGTTGCCAGTCCATACTGCAGATTCAGTAGACCTGTCCGATAGACCCAAGTGTCAATAATGTCTCCGCTTGAATACACAAGTGGATTGTAAAGGTTGAAAATTTGGTCAAAGCCAGCATTTAAGACATTCCCCAAACTAAGCACAGAAAGTAAAATGACTGTTGTCATGATGCCGGGAAGTGTGACATGAAGCAATCGCTGCCAACGCGTAGCGCCATCAATCGCAGCTGCTTCGTACAGTGAAGGGTTAATTCCCGTTAAAGCCGCCAAAAATATAATGGTGTTAAAGCCAAATTCTTTCCAAACATCACTACCAACGATGATAAAAGGAAACAATTCCGCTTTCCCGAAAAACAGGGTAGGACTGATTCCGAAGAAACCCAATAGTCCGTTAACAGGTCCTTTATAGGACAAGATATCAAGTAAAATGCCAGAAAGAATAACCCATGATAAAAAGTGCGGTAAATAAAC